>JAJDWM010000300.1 GCA_022825595.1 Bryobacterales bacterium
CCAACGGCAGATGTTGGAGATCGTGCGAGGGCGGCCTGAAGAGGCTGCGCGCTATGCAGAGGAGTTGCTGGCTGAGGATCCATCAGATCAGGAGTCGCTCTTCAACCTGACCATTGCTCTTGCCCAGCTCGGGCGCCTGGACCGAGCCTTCGAGGTGGTTCGGCTGGCAGAGGAAGCCGGGTTGCCGTTCGAGCGATTCTTGGCCGGACCGCGGGACCTCTTGCAACCCCTCTCAGACTATGAGCCGTTTCGGCGAGAGGCCGCGCGGCGCGAGATTCGCCTGCTGCACGGTCCCATGCTGGGGTCAGTGACAGCGCGCGGCGCCAAGTTATGGGTTCGCACGGCGCAAGAGGCCGAAGTGCAGGTCGTTGCCGCAGAGGGCGAGTTCGGTACCTTCCGGCCGGGTGTCCGCTCCAAACCGGCTCGTTCGGACGCCGGGGAGGACTTTACCGCAGTCTTGGCGCTGGGCGGCCTGCTGCCGGGCACGACGTACCGGTATGACGTGCTGGTAGACGGCCGGCAGGAACTGGGACCTGCCTATCCGGTCTTCGCGACGGCGCCGGAACGGGGCGATCCTGTCCGGTTCGAAGTCGGATTCGGGGGTGGCGCGGGCTACGTGCCCCGAAACGAGCGGATCTGGAACACCATCGCCAGCCGAAAGCTGCAAGCATTCCTGTTCCTCGGCGACAACGTGTACATCGACCTCCCTGAGCACCTGAACGGCCTGCACCACTACACCTACTATCGGCGTCAGTCGGGCAGGGAGTTTCGGCACCTCGTCGGCCGTACCGCCATCTACGCGATCTGGGATGACCACGACAGCGCTACCGATGATGTCTGGCTGGGCCCGTATGTCGAAAGGCCGCCGTGGAAGCTGCCTTCCCTGCAGCATTTTCGCCGCAATTGGGTCAACCCGGCCTACGGCTCGGATCAATGGCCAGGGACGTGGTTCGAGTTCGCGATCGGGGACGTCGACTTCTTCATGCTCGATGGCCGGTTCTACCGCACAAACCCGTTCGCCGACTCTCCCACCATGCTTGGACCGCACCAGAAGCAGTGGCTCCTAGGGAGGCTCAAGCAGTCGACGGCCACGTTCAAGGTGCTCGTCTCGCCTGTTCCATGGTCGTTCGGAACGAAGGGCGATGCGGTCGACACATGGAACGGATTCCGCCAAGAGCGGGACGAGATCTTCGGCTTTCTCAGCCGCAACCGTGTCGAAGGGGTGTTCTTGCTGTCAGCCGACCGGCACCGCTCGGACGCCAGGCGCATCGATCGGCAGGCTGGATACCCGCTGTACGAGTTTGAGAGCTCGCGTCTCACGAACGAAGCCGTTCACGACTTGGTTCCAGGGGCGTTGTTCGGCTACAACGAGAAGCAATCGTTTGGGCTGCTCACCTTTGACATGACCAGCCCCGATCCCTCGGTCACCTTCCGGATCGTCAGCATCGATGATGAGACCGTGGGCGAGATCACGATTAAGCGCAGCGAGTTGTCTCACGCTCCTCGCTAACACTCCGAATCGGAGCCCAGGCGAGTGCCGCGAGCATTGGCCACTGCCCTGTTCATCCATAGCAGGATCGCGAGACCTCGCGAATTGGATGGGACGTCCCCGGCCAAGGCGCGAGCAAGGCGCCGATGACTTGGCCTTGCGGGAGTGCTGCTCGGAGTCGCCAGTCTTTCGGCAGCGCCTCAGCCTTCTTCCTTCGCTGCGGCGGTGCGCTCCCGGGTGCCGCGTTGGCCGTGCCCCTGTCGTGCTGCATGCCGGCCACAGAGCTTCAGCGGGAGGCAGATTCGCGGTGCACGCCCGCCCTGCCCGTAGCCGACCAAGGCTGTCAACACTCGCGTCGGCGCGCACTGCGCACGTCCAATATTCGGTTTGCCCAGATTAGAATTTAGGTTATCCTAAAAGTCAAACCAGATATGGTCTTGATGTTGATATCGCTGGCCCTAATCCTGCCAGTAGCCCAGTCCTTGGAGGCGCGCACGTTGGCGGCAACCCTCCTTGGGACGGTCGTTGATGCGTCTGGCGCTGCCGTCGAGGGCGCGGAAGTGCGCCTCTTCAACAGGGTTTCCGCGTTTGAGCGACAGGTGTCCACCGACGGGGAGGGGCGGTTCCGGATTGCCAACGTCCCTCTCCACGGGTACGAACTTGAGGTGTCCCACCCCGGATTCCGCACGTTCTTGCGTGCCATTGAGATGCGCTCGAGCCGTCCTGAGGAGGTTGATGTCCGCCTCGAGGTGGCCCTGCGTCACGAGTCCTTTGAAGTGAGCACGACTGCATCAGCTTCGCTCCTGAGCCCCCGTGCGAGCGGCACGAAGGTCCAGCTGGGACGGCGGATCATCGAGAAACTGCCAGTGGCCAGCAGCCTGCGAGGGCTGGAGGCGCTGCTGCTGGGATTCCCAGGCTTCGCAGCCAACGCGAATGGTTCGATCCACCCGCGGGGTGCCCACAACCAGATGACCTACGTCGTCGACGGGATGCCCATCAGCGACCAGTTCTCTGGCCAGTTCGCGACCTCGATCGACCCGAGCCTGGTCGAGACGCTGGAGCTGTTCACCGGGAACATCCCGCCTGAATACGGCGCGAAGGTCTCGGGTGTGGTGCGGGTGACGACACGGTCGGGCTTTGATGGGGGTGGGCGCCAGTTTGGCCAGCTGGACATCGGGGCTGGCGGATTCGACACGGTAACCGGAGGGGCACAGTTCGGTGGCACGCGGGGAGATCTCGGCTGGTTCGCCTCGCTATCGAGCGTGAAGACCAATCGCTTTCTCGACTCGCCATCGTTCGACAACCTGCACAACGGCGGCAACGCGCAGCGCGTCTCGGGGCGGCTGGACTGGCATCGCTCCCTGACGAACCTGTTGCGGGCAAGCGTGATGGCTGGCCGCTCGTCGTTTCAGCTCGCTAACCTGCGGAGTCAGCACGCCAGCGGTCAGCGCCAAAGGCGGGCGCTCGACGATCAGGCCTTTTCGCTCGGGTACGTCCGGGTGCTATCGCCAACAGCAACCCTCGAGTCGACCACCTCGCTGCGAACGACATCGGCACGCTTGGAACCCAGTCCCGGCGACACGCCGGTGACCGCCCAACTGGACCGTGCGCTCGCAACCCTGGCCAGCTTCAATCGGGTCCAGTGGCAGCGCGGCAGGCACGAGGCCGCCTTCGGATTCGACGCCCAGCACTTTCCGCTCTCGGAGAGCTTCTCGTTCGGGCTGACGGACCCGGGCGTCAACCGGCCAGGTTCTCCTCAGTTCAACCCGAACCTCTTGACGCACGACCTCACGCGCGGAGGCAGCCCGTTCCGCTTCCGAGATGCGGCCTCGGGCCAGCTGCTCACGGGCTTTGTCCGCGACCGCATCACGCTTGGTCCCTTCGTACTGGACCTTGGCCTGCGCTTGGACCGATACTCCATGCTCGTGGTGGCAACGGAGCTGCAACCCCGGGTGGGATTCGCTTACCACCTCCGGCCTACGGGTACGGTGCTCAGGGCATCGTACAACCGCAACCTACAGACGCCGCCAAACGAGAACTTGCTTCTCGCAAACGCCCCGGAGTCGGCCGCACTCGCGCCGCCAGAGGTGCGGCGCGGTCTGGGTGGGGGAGCAATCCCCATCCAGCCGCAGAGGCAGAACGCATTCGAGGTGGGACTGCAGCAGGCCTTGGGAGGGCGGCTGTCCCTCGACGCCGCTTACTACCACAAGCACTCATCGAACGCCCAGGACAACGACAACTTTCTGAACACCGGCATCATCTTTCCCACGTCGCTGGCGTTCTCGCGGGTTAACGGGTTCGAGGCCAGAGTCGTGCTTCCCACGTCCCGCCGGGTCACAGGATCGCTCGGCGTTACGCACTCCCGCGCCATAGTGACGCCGCCCTTCACGGGGGGGCTCTTCCTTGCCAGTTCCGCCCTGGATGCCCTTTCCGAGGGCCCGTTCGTCATCGACCACGACCAAGTGCTGGGCGCCAGC
>JAJDWM010000458.1 GCA_022825595.1 Bryobacterales bacterium
TTGCAGGAATCGAACAGGCGATGGGGTGGTTCCGTAGGTGGCGAGAATGAGCTCCGGAGATGGTCTGGGGCGTCGGGCCATTCTCCTGGGCGGGTCGGCCGCCTCATTGTTGCCCACATCGTGTCGGCAGAGTGCCCCCGGTTCGGGGGATGGTCTCTGGGAGCCTCGCATCTCCGAGAACGTTGGCGATCTCGAGGACGCAACGCTGCGCTGGATGGCACAGTTGGGCCTCAAATGGGTCGTGCTTCAAGGCACCGACTGGGTGGACCGCGAAGACAAGGGCCATTGGTCCGAGCAAGACCTTGCAGCGCTTCAGGCCAGGTGCGCGGAGTTCGGCCTTCGCCTCCACTCCTTGATGTTGCCACTGGCGTGGCTCATGAACTCCATGCTCGGACATCCGGGTCGCGACCGTGACATCGAGTCCATTCGCACGAGTCTTGCCGCCGCCGGAACCGCGGGAGTTTCCGTAGTCGAGTGGCGTTGGTCTCCGGACTTCCGCTGGGGAGCGGACGTGGGCTACTACGACAAGCCAGGCCGTGGAGGGGCAACGTACAAGGCCTTTGACCATGACTTGGTCCGCGATGCCCCTCCATTCGAAGGGATCGGCACGATCTCCAAGGACGACCTCTGGAACCGCATGCTGTACTTCACAGGCGGTGTCATGGACGCGGCCGAGCGGGCGGGTGTGAAGATGTCGCTCCACCCAAAGGACCCGCCTGTCAGGGCCATGCGCGGCGTCAGTAGAATCCTGACCTCAACCGAGGAGATCGAAGCCTTCCTTGCCGCCGTGCCCAGTCCCGCCAACGGTTTCACGTTCTGCCAGGGCACCGTCACTGAGATGGGCGTCGACGTCATCGACGCAATTCATCGCATCGGCGGCCTCGGAAGGATTCATCACGTGCACTTCCGCGCTGTCAGGGGCAGTGTTCCGCGTTACGAGGAGACCTTCATCGACGAGGGGGATGTGGACATGCTGGAAGCCATGCGCGCCTACAGGGACGTTGGCTATGAGTTGGCAATCGTCTCCGACCACAGCCCGAGCATTCCCGGAGACCTTCCCGGGCGCAAGATCGGCAGGTCGTTCTCACATGGCTACATTCGCGGGCTTGTTCAGGCGGTGAACGCATGACCGTGGCCAGGCGGGACCTGCTCCGCGACGCTGCGGCCTTGGCAGTCCTCTCGGCGGCAATCCGCTCGGCGGGGGCCCAAGGCGAAGGGCTCAAGGTTGGCAAGGGGCTGCGCGACCTGTCCGACGAGACGCTCGACTTTTTCAGGATGCTGGGCGTGCGCCATGTCGCCATGCCAAGTTCCTACTCCCTGACTCGCAGGCGTCGGGGTCTCGTCCCCGCCACAGATACCGGCCCCAGATCTGACGCTCCCATGGCCGTATGGGATCGCGAGGAGCTCATTCGCATACAAGAACGGCTCACGAAGAAGGGCTTGGTCCCCTTAATGGTCCGCTTGGGCAGGCTGCAGCAAGTCATTCACGGGGGACCCTCCGCAGCAGCGGAACTGGACGCAGTCAAGGCAAATGTGCGCTTTGCTGGGGATCTGGGCATCCCGGTAATGGAGTACAGCTTCACTGCGCTGCGTGGTTCGGAGGGCTATGGGCGCACAGTAGGGCACGGGGGCATCGGGCTGCGGGACTATGACGAAGCTAGGACCCGGGACCTTCCTCCGCTGACCAATGTGGGCACCCATAATCGGGAGCAGCTCTGGGAGCGCCTTCACGGCTTCCTCCGTGAGGTCATTCCCGTGGCCGAGCAGGCAGGCGTTCGTTTGGCCATGCACCCAAACGACCCACCGATCCCGTCCTACCGGGGAGTGGCCCAACCCGTGCGGTCAATCTCGGACCAGAGGGAGTTGATCGAGCTGGTCAACAGCCCGGCCAATGGCATCACGCTTGACACCGGAGTCACCACCGAGATGGGCGAAGATGCCGTCGAAGCGATCCGTTTCTTCGGAGGTCGGGACCGAATCAACCATGTTCACTTCCGAAATGTCCAGGTTGAGGTGCCGTACTACAAGTACCTGGAAGTTCCGCATGACGCGGGAGACTGCGACATGCTTGCGTGCATGCGTGCGTTCCGGGAGGTCGGCTACCGCTATCTGCTCATTCCCGACCACACGCCCGAGTTCACCGACGACACGATTGGGTCTGAGATGGGATGGGCCTTCGCGATTGGGTACCTTTCCGCGTTGCGCCACGCCGCCGAGTCAGAGCGCTCCGGCTAATCCCCAGGGCAGCGTCCACGCCGCAGCATCAACCCGGAGCCCCGGCCAGCAGTGTCGCCTGGGGTGCCGAGCGTCCCGGGCGATCCGACAGCTTGGGTGGCACGCTTCTCCGTCAGATGAATGTGGCCTTGACCTTGTCTGTGTTCTTGAGCGGGTACTTAGGCAGGTTGCCCCCGGCATCTTCCAGGATTCGTCGTCGGGCATGCCGGACACGCTCGGGTGCGCGGTCCGCGATCGTCCGCGCGAACGGATCGCTGGCCTCAAGGTCGAAAATACGGGTGTTCTGCCAGTGGACGTTGGAGAAGTACCAGCTCCTTTCGTCCCGGTACCACACGCAGTTGCTGTAGCGGCACGTGAGGTACTCTCGGTTCTCGAAGTGGCCGCCTTCCAACAGCGGCAGCAGGCTCTTGCCCTCAAGGCCGCCGTCCGGTGTAACCCCGGCCGAGTCGCATACGGTGGCGGGGACATCGAGCGTATAGACCAGATGCTGAAGCCGCTTCCCGGCTCCCGAACCGCTCGGGTGCCGGACCATTAGCGGGATGTGCATCGTGCCCGGATAGAGTGCCCCGGCGGGCTTGCCGGTCACTTGCTCGAGATTGTCCGCGAAGTTCGTGCCATGGTCGCTCACGAAGATAACTAGCGTCTCTTCCTTCTTGCCGGTTTCCTCAAGTTTGTCCATGAGCTTGCCGAACCAAGTGTCGACCATCGTCACTAGGCCCGAGTAGTGCGCCCGGATGTCCTGCAAGCCTGCCTCCGGGATCGGATTCTGGTGAAGCGTGCTGTAGGCGACGGTCAGGCGGGTCTTGCCTCGGTAGCCGGGATCACGGTACATGTCGTAGTACTTGCGGGGCGCCTCCCAGCTCTCATGCGGATGGAATGTGTCGACGTAAAGGTAGAAGGGACCCGTATGTCGGTTTTCCTCTAGGAATCTCATCGCCGATGTGAACGTTCGCGGTGTTGCGAAGTCCATCTCACTCGGGTCGAATCCTCCGAGGTTCGCCACATGCATCGGCCCTCTAGCCGATTCGTACCGCGCAGTGATCCTAGCGGCGTCGTAGGGCGCCGGCGACCGGTACCGGTCCTCTGCGTTCCCGCGAACGAAGTCCCACTGCCGGAAGCCTCTCGTGAAATTCTGGGCCGGCACGAAGTAGTGCGGGACGTCGGAGACGAAACCGCAGCGGTAACCCGCCTTGTCCAGTGCCTCCGCAATGGTCCCCTCGTCAGGTGACATCGGCTGCCAGCCCGGCAGGTACACGTTGTCCCAAGGGATTGGCTCGTAGTCGCGAAACGGGAATGCCCGGCGCCCTGAATGCAGCGTACGCCGAGTGGGAATCGTCGGCAGGGCCTCCGGGTACGCGCGCTCGAATACGGCGGCCTCGCGGGCAAACCGGTCGAGGTTCGGAGTCTGGACCTCTGTGCTTCCGTATGGGCCCAAGAACGCAGTCCGCAGCGTATCGGAGACCACCACAACTATGTTCCAACGTCGGGCATTGACGCCTTGTGAAGCTGCGGACGCGGCCGCAGGGACAATGGCCGGGGCGCTCGTGACGGACTTCAGAAACTCGCGGCGTTGCATGGCATCTCCATCGTCGCCCGAGGCAGGGCGCTGCACGGCAGCATACTGCATCGACTGGTGGGGGGTTGCAGTCCTCCAGCCAACGGCCGCCGAGCGCAGGTCCGTTCCCCGTTCACTCGGACGCCGGCTTGCGACTCCAGAGAGCGCAGAATACGATGGTTGCGACCCGGACCTGCGCAGGCCCGGGGGCTTGGATTACGGGCGCTACCCTAAGCCGCTGGCCGGCCCGCACAAGCGGCTGGCACACCGCGACCATGTGGGATCCCTTGACATTGTGGCCGCTGCAACGCCAAACCAGCTTAAGCGTTTCTTCGAAGTACGCTCCGCCCCCGCGCGAGCCGTCCCGACTCACCGAATCCAAGTGCTAAGGTCCATCAGAGTGATCAGTCGAAAGTTCCTAACATTGTCCAGCCGCCGTGACCAGCCGCGATGGCACTGCCTCCTGCCGTTGATAGCTGCCACCTGTGCCCCGATCCTCTCGGCCGACCTCGTCGAGCAGGGTCCGGGGGATTCACCCCCCTCGGGCCTTCTGGCCGGCGTTGCTAGGGCGGACATCGCTCCACCCGTTGGTATTGCCCAGATGAACTGGGGTTCGCAGACTCACGTGCGGGCATTGGGTGTCGATCCCGCCGGAATGAAGGCGACGGCCCTAGTGCTCTCAGATGGGTCCAGCAAGTTCGCGATGGTCGACGTCGACCGGATCCTCGTGGCAGGCCTCGAGCCGGCGATCGAGGCGGCGTCCGAGAGAACCGGTATCCCCCGCGAGCACATTCGCATCGGGGTCTCGCACACGCACGCTGGTGTTTATGTCAGCCCGGCCAAGGGACCCCCCGGCCTCGATCTCACGCCCCTCGCGGACATGGCCGAGAGGTATCGCCTTTCCCTGATCGACACGATCGCTGGCATCATCGAACTGGCCGACCGCCGCTTAGAACCGGCTCACATCCACGGTGCATCCGGGCATGGAACGATCAACATTAACCGCCGAGTGAGAGCTGACGGGGACCGCCCGCCCGCTGTGGGCAGGAATCCGGACGGCGTTGTGGACCGCGAGCTCGTGGTCTTCCGCATCGACGACGGGAAGGGGCAGACCATGGCGGTAATTGCGAACTTCCAGTGCCATGGGACCGTGCTCGCCTATGAGAATCAATTGATCTCGCCAGACTGGGTCGGAATGATGCGCGTGACCGTTGAGAGAGCTCTTCCCGGAGCGCTCAGCCTGTTCTTCCAGGGTGCTGCCGGAGATCAGGGGCCGATCGAGGGCTTCAGCGGGGATCTGTCGGTTGCGCACAGGCTCGGTCGGACCCTCGGCCATCAGGTGGCTGCGATCGCGATGCAGATCGAGACAGTTAGGCGCGTCCCGAAGTTCGAGGGCTTTGTTGAGTCGACCGCCTACCAGGCAAAGCAGCACTGGCGTGTGCTGGGGCCTAGGGACGCGACCCTCCGATTCGCTTCGGATACGATCGATGTCCCCCGCCGCACCTACTCGCCGGAAGAGGTAGCGTCGATGCGCCGCAGGCTTCAACGAGCGCGCAGCCAGTTCGATGGTTTGCCGTCCGACGCAGGACCTTTGGAGCGCCACCAAGCAGGGGCACGCGTCCGGAGATTCGCGGACCTCCTTCAGCAGTGGTCGCGGTCGGTAGAACCCACACCCCTGCAGATCGAGGTGCAGGCGCTTCGGGTTGGGGAGCTCGCCCTCGTGGCGATGCCGGGCGAGCCGTTCTCGGAGATCGGCACGGCGGTCAAGTCCGCGTCTCCGTTCCGATTCACTATGTTCTGCGGGTATTCCGACGGCGTCGGAGGAGACTACGTTCCCACCGCCGATGAGTACCCGCATGGAGGCTACGAAGTGGAGCGGACCCCGTACGGCCCCAGCGCCGCACAGCTGGTGATCGAGGCGGCGTCAGCCCTGCTTGAGCGAATCCGTTGAGGGGACTGCCCTCGGGCGGCTGGCCCGGCCGGTCGCGGATGGCCGTAGGGGCCGTGGGCGCTACGGCGACCTGCAGGGTCTTGCCGGGTGTTCCAGCGTGAGATCACCGCATCCGAGGCTTGGCCGCGTGCCCGATCACTCCTATTCGAAATGACCTCTGCATCAACCGTCCGGAAAGTATGTCGCGCCGATTGCAGAAGTCCTTGCATTAACCTAAATTCCTCAGTTGAGAGAGGGCTTCGGGATGGCTGGCACGGGTGATCAGCGGATCAGAACCTCGAATCCAGCCTCGTGGTGGAAACTCCGGGGCTGGACAGCCAGGCATGCTGCGGTCG
>JAJDWM010000092.1 GCA_022825595.1 Bryobacterales bacterium
GGCGCGCTTTAGTGGGAACTGGTCTGAGGACCGGAGCCAATCGGCGAGTTCTAGGGGTGTGGGCCGCCCGGCAAAGCCCGCCAGATGCCGGCAGATCAGGCCGGCCAAGAACTCGGCTTCGTCCTCGACGGGCCCGTTCCAAGCGTGTCTAGCTTGCGGATAGTCGAACCATTCCAACGGCATAGGCTCCACGCGGAGGAGTCGGGCGGCGGGCCGACCGACGATCGTGAGGGGCTTGCCCAATCCTCCAATCAAGGAACCATGCTCTCCGACGCCCTCGGCGACCGGGTCGAGGCCGAGGTCCAACGTACACCTCATACGAATTCGCTCGCGCTCCGCCAGCAGCTCCTCAGTGGTCGGGAGGTGGTCGGGCGGGCTGGCCAGAGGCGGCCCGAAGTAGGCCTCGCGGACGGCATCGAAATCCATGGGCACTTGCGCTAGGCTCCCCTGCGGTCCAGTCGTCCAGCAAAGCGAGCCAAAGCGTCTGAGAGCAAGCCGTCGACGGCCCCGGACAGAAGTTCGGGGTGACGCACTCCCTCAACCCTCTCTTCGTGCCGGTCCATCCAGCCGGGGCTGAAGCTGCCGAGGGCGGCTACCAGGACATCTGGGTCAGGAACCCGCATAGCATCCCAAGCCGCCTCCAAGGCTTCTGGCTCGAAGCGCCTGGCGTAGGCTAGGTCGTACAGGTCACGGGGGAGGATCCGGCCGTGACCAAGTATGCGGCGGTGGAGCTTCTTCGCCAGGATCTCCGCATTTCTCTCGACCGCGATCCCGGTTCCGGCAACCACATCCCGGGAACGACCAAGGCCGGTGACGGGAAAACAGGCCACGACGTCGACCTTGCCGCCGCCGTGCTGCAGCCCGATGCCTTCTTCCCCAAGGGCCGCCAACCGAAAGAAGCCCACCTGCCTCAGCCGGTCCAAGCACTCGGCGCTGCGGGCAAGGATCTTCCGTCGGTACGTGCTGGGATCCACGAACAAGTCGATGTCGAAACTCTTGCGGTGCTGCCAACGGGCCGCCAAAGCGGTGCCGCCGCCTAGGAGGATGTCTTGCTCGCGAATGAAGTGGGCAAGCAGCCGGCGGGCGCTGTCAAGCATCGGCCCGAGCGTCTCTGGTAGCCGTAGCGGCCTAAGACCCTCAGTCATCCCATCTCTGGCCAAGTCTGCCGCCCTGCGCCGTTACGGGCCAGCCCGGCAGGTGCCATCGCCACGCACCGGCGTGGGCAATGCAAGTGGCTCAGTGTCGCGCGCCGACCTGACCTCGCCCCCCACTTGATGATTCCACATGGCGCGCGCGAATGGCGGGCCGAATCAGTCCATGGCCCGCAGTTCCCCGGCTATAATGTCCGCCGTGCGCCGGCCCGCGCGGGCCCGGCGCGATCCGAAGTTCGCGAGGAGTCACCCCATGCGCCGTTCCACCTGCATCCGCCTGTCACTGGCCGCCATCTGCCTAGTCTTCGGGGCCGCCGCCTATCAAATGACGACCGAGGACCTAATGGTTTCGACAGCGAAGGCTTGGCTTGCGTCACTGAACGGAAACCAGGCCACCTCGGCAAAGTACAAGCTCGACAACCCTGACTACGAGGTGTGGCACTTCGTGCCGGACAACAACTTCGTGACGCAGCGCGGGTATCGGCGCAACGGGCTCACCTACAACGACATGACCGCCGAACAGCGATCGCTGGCCGATGCCCTGCTGGCGGCGTCGCTGTCAAGGGCGGGATTCGTCACCGCCAAGACGATCATGAGCCTCGAGGAGGTACTGCGGATTCGGGAGGGCGACACGGTGGGAAGGCGTGACGTCAACGTGTACCACTTCAGCGTCTTCGGAGAGCCGTCCATGGAGGGGGACTGGGCATGGCGGCTCGAAGGCCACCACATATCGCTGCACTTCCTAATGCGGGACGGGAAGCTGGCCTCGACATCCCCCACGTTCTTGGGTGCGAACCCTCATGAAGTGCGGGAAGGGCCGCGCAAGGGCGTCAGGCCATTGGGCGCCCGCGAGGACGCCGCGCGCAAGCTGATGAAGGCGCTCGGCCCGGACCTTCAAAAGCAGGCTCTGGTCAGCGACAAGGCCTACAGCGACATCCTCACTTCCGCGGACACGCGTGCCGAGCTAGACGGCAGCCCGAAGGGTGTCAGGGCTTCGCAGCTCAGCGACGAGCAGTACAAGATGCTCCTGGACACGGCCGACCAGTACACTGTCTCGCTTCCCGCAGAGCAGGCGGACGCGCGACGGAAACTGATCAGGGCCACAGCGAAGGACGATCTGTACTTCGCGTGGGCCGGTTCGGTCGAGCCGGGCGGCGGGGACTACTACCGGATCCAGTCGCCGAAGTTCCTGATCGAGTACGACAACACGCAGAACCGCAACAATCACAGCCACTCGGTCTGGCGCGAATTCGCCGGGGACTTCGGACGGGACGTGCTTGCGGCACACTACCGCCTCGACGGACACGGCGTCGACGTTCCGGACGGCCAGCGAACATTCGCTGCAGACTAGCGGTAACCGGCAGCAATCCCTCGCGCGCAGCATACGTCAGACTGGGTGCCCGCTTATTCGCCGCTGAGGGCTTCCCGACAGCGGAGATGGACGTCTGGCCATCGCGTGCACCAGCCGCTGCGCCGGGCGGACCCGTCGGACAAGCGGTCGCACTTCATGGTGTGACGGCGGGAGTGCACGCCAAGCAGGCGTGCCGGGGCGATGTCGTACCAGTCGTCGCAAGACATTGTCCGAGAGCGGGGGCCGTTCTGACGTGCTGATGTGTAGCGCATCCCGCGGGGAACGTGAGGCAGCTCACCAGTTCGGGATTGGCGTGTCGTATCGTTTCCGGTCCGGTTGATCGGTTCGAAAGCGGAGTTGTGCCCACATGGGCGAGTGATCGCTCAATTCTGGCTTGCGCCACTCGTGGTAGTAGTCGCAATTCACGACGTCGAAATGCCTTGAGACGAAGGTATGGTCG
>JAJDWM010000557.1 GCA_022825595.1 Bryobacterales bacterium
CAGGTCACGCGCCTGATTGCGCGTTGCGCGCTTGCGCGGGAGGAGAGCCGGGGCGGGCACTACCGCCTTGACCATCCGGAGCCAAGGCCCGAATTCCGCAAGCGCTCGCAGATCCGGCGCGGCGGCGAGGTGCGCTTTGCCGAGGTGGGCAGCCCGCTGCCGTGACCCTCGTCAGCGCTCCAAGATCCAAACGTTGCGGAACATCACGAAGCTGTGCACGTCGTGGAGCTGGAGCCCGATCGGGCCTGCGGCCGGCCGCCCCGGGTCGCCCGGATGCTCGGCCGCGAGCTTGCCGTTGACGTACACCCGGATGGAATCCCTGCGGGACTCGATGTTCAGGCCGTTCCACTCCCCTAAGTTGGCGAGGCCCTCGGGCGCGCGCGCCAAGCCATAGATGGAACCGGTGGGCCACTTGCCGGTGTAATCGCTGTCGATCTGGATCTCGTATCCCTGCTTGGAAGGTGTGCAGTTGAAGTCTGGCCGCTCAGCGGTACCGCAGCGAGCCTTTGAAGGGTCGCGGATCGAGATGCCGCTGTTGCCGGGCGTGTTGACCCAGTACTCCAGGTGCAGGTCGTACTCTTGGTAGTCGCGCTTCGTGTACAGCCAGGATTGGCGGGTGGACCAGTTGGTGAACGCGCTGCGTGCGATGTCGCCCTCGCCCTGCAGTTCGCGCTGGCGGTCTACGCCGAACGCGGCCGATAAGACGCCATCGGAGCGCAGGCTCCAGTGTCCCTCCCCAAGCACCTCCCAATCCTCGAGTCCATCGCGCAACAGGTCGCTCCAATCGGCCGCCAATCCGATCGCGACGGTCATGGCCAATGCCGCAAGAGTCCTTGCCGCGCGTCCCACAGTTCGCTTCCAGGCCTCAGCCGACATACTGCACCTCTTCCTCAAGTTCGAAGCCGAAGCGCTCGAGGACCCTGCCCTTGAGGTCCTCGACGATCCGGCGGATCTGGTCGGCCGTCCCGCCCCCGCAGTTGTACAACAGATTCGCATGGTAGTGGGCCACGCGGATGCCGCCGCAGCGCATGCCCTTTGCCCCCACACGCTCTAGGAAGTATGCCGAGGCCACCTTGCCCTCCCGGACGGCCCGCGCCGGTACTACCGACGACGCCGCCGCGGGAAGCGCCCGCAGGTAGAGGTTCTTGAAGATGCTCCCGGCGCAGCGCATGTCCGGGGGGAACTTCGTGTCCCGTATCGCACGGATCTCAGCCGCCCGCCTGCGGATCCGAGTCGGGTCACCATCCGGAAGCCGGAGCTTTGCTCCCAGAATCCACCAGTGCCGGCTGCGCTTGAAGGCCGACTCGCGGTACTCGAAGTGGCACTCACGCAGGCCGAAGGAGCGCACGTCACCCCGGTCCAAGAAGTCCACGCGCTCGACGAACTCGTCGATCTGGTGGCCGTAGGCACCGGCATTTCCGTAGATCGCCCCGCCGACGGACCCGGGGATGCGCGTCAGCGTGTGCATGCCGGCCAGGCCCCGCTCTATGGTCAGGTCGACCAGCGATTGCAGGCTTGCCCCGGCCTCTACCTCAATCGCCCCGTCCCGGACAGCGAGGCGGTCCCCCACATACCGCAGAACGAGCCCGGCGAAGCCCTGGTCCGCCACGACCACATTACTGCCCTCCCCCAGAAGACAGGTCGCCACGCCGGTGGCACGCGCCGCATGGTAGGCGGCTGCCAGAGCGGCCGGTGTACTGGCCCAAGCCAGCAGCGAAGCGGGCCCTCCGATCCCGAAACGGGTGTGCCGCCCAAGCGGCTCATCCAGCTGCACACGGATCGAGTCCGTTGCGCGCAGGCGCGCCGCAAGTTCCGTCAGTCCTCGCAGGGCGGCACCCAACGTTCAATTGTAGGGCGGGGCACGAGTGCGCCCGGCGGGAACCTTGCCCTCGACAGGAGTTCTCAGACAGCCAGCCCACGATGGGGACGCGCCGAGCACGCCGAGCCTTCGCCCATCCTACGCGGCGCTAGCCCGCCCGAGCGCTTGTCCAGCGATCGTCAGGCCAGCGTTGTGCAGTGCGCGACCTAGACTTCAACTGCAGTCATCGTGGGATAGCGGTGGCGGAATCAGCCCAGCAGAATCGAACGGTGGCGGACGGGATTCGCTTGAGAAGGATGCTCCCTGCGGGCATCGCGGCGCAGTTGAGTGTCAAAATGACCCGCTGGATTGAGCCTGGCCCACATGGATCCGCTAGCCCGTTCGGCAGCAGGTTCGTCAAGATCTGGTCGAACGGTGAACTGAGTAGGAGTAGAACACGGGCCGCAGATCATAGCGGTCGAGCCAATCCTCCGGCAAACGGCGCGCGACCGCCCACGACCGGCGCGACACCGACGGGCAGACGCTGAACTGAGGCGGTCTGGCCACGGATGTCGGGTACGGGGATCCTGACAAGTGGAGACCAACGCCGGGCCCTCTTGATGCTGATGCCGGTCTGCGCGAGGTTCAATCCCTAACTGCGCTGTCGCCCGGCCGAGACCGCTCTTATGGTACTCCCGCAGTGTAGAGGTTGTGCCTAGCCTTTTCGATCAGCGGTGCCTGTCTATTCCCGCGGCAAATAGTCGCCCGTCACTTCACCCGTATCAGGGCTGTATGTCAATTGCACGATAGGTTCAAATTGCGGACTGCTTATCGCCTGTCGCAGGAATATCGGCATGTTCGTTCCTTCGTGTCGGGCGGAGGGAACTACCGGACCGTCTACACCTCCTTTAAGTGCCTCCGCTCCCAATTGGTTGCAAATTGCATAGTCGCTGTCGTGCACTAGACTTTGCCAGTGGCGAACTTTGGAACGCAGGTCTTTCTCAAGACCTTCGAATGTGCAGCAAAAACCTTGGTAATATGCACGAGGTGCTGTTCGCGGATTTCCCACAAAGGATTTTCGGAACTAATACGCCACTCCCGCGTTCGCAGTCTCTAGCGAGGGCGCACTGTAGAATACAGGACAAGTACCGTCCGAAAACCGTGTTTTGTTCCTCAGTTTAGCTCTCAGTCGAAACGGGCTGTCGAGTAGTTCTTCAATCGGATCTTGCGGTATTCGTCCAGACAACAAGTTCTCTAATTCTTCTCGGGCCACCGAGTCGAGATTCAATTCAGCAAGGAATTGATCGTCATTCGCAGATACCCTCGACAGCCGAAACACAGTTCGCCTATTCATCTCGCTCGGAATATTGTGGAGCATTACCGAGATCCAGCCGCGGCCTCGACGAATTCCCGCGCCAGCAATAGATCTTCAATCGAACCCCCAACAATCAGAGACATTGGCGATTTTCCGTTTAGCATCGCGTACTGCTCTCTCAACCAATCATTCTCCACATCTAGATCCCGAAAGAGAGACCATAAGGTCCTACGAATGATAAAGAGATGGGCGATTCGATCACGAACGTCTCGACCGCGCAGTTGCCTCCGCCCATCCAAGACAGCTGAGATGTATTCAGAATCTCGTGGTTCGCATCCGAGCAGATGCACCACATCGTTAGTGTCGAGCCGCCAAGAATCCA
>JAJDWM010000196.1 GCA_022825595.1 Bryobacterales bacterium
AGACCGATTTCGTCTTGGAGCGCGCGTCGCCGCCGGAGCTCTAGGCAGTGGCGTGATCCCCTAGGTCTCCCTCCGTGTCCGTGCGGGGGCCGGGTAGGGTCGGATGCGCGGCCGCCTTGGGCGCAAGCAGTCCAGCCCCCCGGAGTCGATCGCTGCCATCCCGCTGTCCGATTGCTCGGCAGCCTTGCATTCGAGGTCGAGGCGTTCGACTCCGATCAGCATGCTCTGGGGTTGGTCGCTCGCCCCAAGTGCGCGTCGAGTGCGCTCCGTGAGGGGAGACTCTCTCCAGCGTTGCACCCGGACCGTGGCCAAGACTACCTGCGAGAGAAGCGCTTCAGGCGGGATTCCGATGCGTTTCCTCCCATCAGGCTTTGTGGAAAATCGGGCTTCGGTAGATCTCCCAGCCCCGCACCAGCATCCCCCGTGGGACCTAAAGCCGGTCAAGAGTGGTGAATTGTGGCCATCTAGTTGCCATTTTGAGACGCAAAATGGCAATAGACAGGAAATTCTGCCAGATTCCGGCCGGACATTTCTTCCTCTTTGGCCCTAGGGGCACTGGAAAGACCAGCTGGTTGCGGAGCGCATTCCAAGGTGCGGCGTGGATCGACCTCCTCGACCCATCCCAGCATCGCCGCTATCTCGCGCGGCCGGAGCGCCTGCGCGAGGTCGCCGCCGCGACAGTCGAGGGATCGGACATCGTTGTGGACGAAGTGCAGCGCGTACCCCAGGTCCTCCCTGTTGTGCACCAGCTCATCGAGACTCCCGGCTGTCCTCGGTTTGTCCTCACTGGATCAAGTGCCCGCAAGCTCAAGCAGGGTGGAGTTGACCTGCTGGCGGGCCGGGCGACAGTTCAAAACATGCATCCGTTCATCGCAGCAGAACTCCGGGAGCAGTTTGATCGCGGCTCGGCTGTCACTCTCGGGATGCTCCCTCTGGTATGGGACGCGGGCGACCCATCGGAGACCCTGAATGCGTATGTGGGCCTCTATGTACAGCAGGAGGTGCAAAGCGAGGGTCTGGTTCGAAACATCGGGACCTTTCATCGGTTCTTGGAAGCAATCAGCTTCGCTCACGGCCCCACGCTGAACGTGAGTGAAGTGGCCCGGGAGTGTGCCGTGAGCCGCAAGACAGTCAGTGGGTTCGTTGAGATCTTGGAGGACCTGCTGCTCGCATTCCGAATCCCCGTGTTCACATGGCGCGTGCGGCGGCGAATGACGGCGCATCCGAAGTTCTACTTTGCCGACGCCGGCGTGTTCCGGTCACTCCGCCCATCCGGGTCGCTGGACACCCCTGAGCAGATTGGCGGGGCCGCGCTGGAAGGACTTGTGGCGCAGCACTTTCGCGCCTGGATCGACTACTCGGCTTCCGGTGCGAAACTAGGCCACTGGAGAACCCGGGGCGGAAGCGAGGCCGACTTCGTGGTCTACGGGCCCGGAGAGTTCTGGGCAGCTGAGGTCAAGCATGCCCGCAGGGTGAGGGCCCGGGACCTTAAGGGCCTCCGAGCCTTCAAGCAGGACTATCCCCAGGCAAGAGTCCGGTTTGCCTATGGCGGGGAGGAGCGCCTAGTGAACAAGGGAATCCTGTGCCTGCCGATCCGGGAGTTCCTCGCCGGAATCGTTCCCGGCCGGCCGCTTCCCTGAGCGTCCGCGCGGCGGCAGCGAGTGGTGCCACACCCGCAACCCAGTGGCTCCCGACCGACCCGAGCCGGGTGGGGACCGTTGCTTTCCCCGCGATACGAGTGGCGTGTCTGTGCGGACAAGCTTCGTCGCGCGCGGAAACAGTGCTCCGGCATCTCCAGATCTGACCGGTGATGCCGGTAGGCGCTTCGCGTTAGGCTAGTGATCTGGCCCCTCGCTCAGGGCAAGCCAACCGGCCGCGGCGCCGACCTTGGGGCGATTGAGGCATCGGGGCGCCAGCCTTGGAGGGATGAACATGAGACTGCTCTCGGGCAAGACGGCGATCGTGACCGGGTCGGGCCGCAGCATCGGCAAGGCTGTCGCGAAACTGCTGTCGGAGCACGGCGCCAACGTAGTTGTGAACGACCTCGACCAGGGTCCGGCCCAAGAGACCGTGGACGAGATTGCAGAGGCCGGAGGCCGCGCCGCGCTCTGCGCCGGCAGCGTGACTGACCCCGACATTCCCGACAAGCTCGTGGCCACCGCGCTGGAAGCGTTCGGATCGCTGGACGTCATCGTCAACAACGCCGGCTACACCTGGGACGGCGTGATCCACAAGATGGGCGATGAGCAGTTCGACGCCATGCTCGACGTCCATCTCCGGGCACCCTTCCGTGTGGTCCGGGCCGCCGCGCCCTATCTGCGCGGAGCGGCCAAGGACGATCTGGCGGCCGGCCGGCGGCCTCCCTGCCGCAAGATAGTCAACGTCAGCTCAACGTCCGGCGTGGCCGGGAATGCGGGGCAGATCAACTACGCCGCCGGAAAGATGGGCATTGTGGGCATGACCAAGACGATCGCCAAGGAATGGGGGCGCTTCAACATCTGCTGCAACGCCGTCGCCTACGGATTCATCGAGTCCAGGCTCACGCAGCCCAAGGAAGCAGGAGACACAACCTCGAGCGGCATCGCGCTCGGCATTCCCCAGCGCATGCGCGAAGCGGCGCTTCCGCACATACCACTGCTCCGGTACGGCACACCCGAAGACGCAGCCGGTCCCGTGCTCTTCCTGGCGTCCCCGCTCTCGGACTACGTCACCGGCTCCGTTGTGCTTGTCACCGGCGGGAGCGTGGTCTGATCGGCGGATTCCCCATCCTCACGTCTTGGACAGGCTCCGCAGCTGATCGGTTCGCCGCGAGCGTCAAGGACACCTTCTCCGCCGCAGGAGCCCCTCAGGCAGCGGTTCCGCGAGAGTAGCCCCACCGCCATGATCCCCATGGCCAGCGCCACGAAACCGACCGCCAGTAGGATTACCGTCACCGCGCCCCCGCACTCATTCTGGCACGGAACGCGCTTGACTCGATCTGCACCCAACCGGCGGATACGTCCGCCACCAACAACAGGATGGGCAGGCCCTCCCGCTCCGCGAGTGCGATGGCCTTCTCCGACCCTAGCACCAGCATCGCCGTCGCGACTGCGTCCGCGCGCATCGCGCTAGTGTCCAGCACCGTTGCTGAGGCGATGTCGGTCTCCGACGGGTTGCCGGTGCGCGGGTCAAGCACATGGCCGTATCGGCGGCCTTGGCGCTCCCTGAAGTTCCGGTAGTTGCCCGAAGTGGCCATCGCAGTGTCGCTGACGGCCAGGATGCGATGCACCAGCCTTCCAGCCGGCTCCGGTCGCTCCACGCCGATGCGCCAGAGCCGTCCCGGCGCGCGTTCGGCACCGACGCGGACCTCGCCACCAATGTCGACCAAGTAGCTCCTGTGTCCCGCGTCCTCCAGCGTCTCTGCGACTTGGTCGACGGCGAAGCCCTTCGCTATGCCTGAAAGGTCAATCTGCAACCTCGCGTCCATCTTGCGCAACACCCGCTGCCGGCGGTCGAGTTCGAGCTTGTCCCATCCCGTTGCACGCTGGAGTTCGAGGACGACTTGCGGATCGGGCGGGCCAGCTGGCGAAGCCGGTCCGAACCCCCACGCGTCCACGAGAGCCCCGACCGTGACGTCGAATGCACCGCCAGTAAGTTCCCCGACACGATGAGCGGCTTCGAGCACCTCCAGCGTCTCCTCGGAGACCTGCAGCGGATGGCCCGCGGGGTGGCGATTGAGCTTCGAAATGTCCGAGTCCTCCCGATAGGTCGACATCAGCGAATCAACGCGATCGATCGCCTCGCGCACCTTCATGGCCAGGCGGCCGCGGTCCGCAACTGCTGGCCCAGCCACGGCCACGCTGAAAGACGTGCCCATCGCACGCCCGGTGATGGGGACGGGATCTGGTGACGGCGCCTTCCCCGTGCACCCGCCGAGGGCGCCGCCGGCGAAGGCCAGGGAGACGGACAGCCAAGAGCCTGCAGCGTGTTGGACGTAGGCTGGGCCTAGCCCCTTAACCACTGATGGCTAGCCGCCGAAGTCGTCGAACATGATGTTCTCGGGCTCCACGCCGAGACTGTCGAGCATCTTGAAGCAGGCGGTCATCATCAGAGGCGGCCCGCAGATGTAGTACTCGCAGTCCTCCGGCGCGGGGTGGTCCTTGAGGTAGTTGTCGTAGATCACCTGGTGTATGAAGCCGGTGTACCCGGTCCAGCCGTCCTCTTCAAGGGGATCGGAAAGCGCCAGATGCCACTCGAAGTTCGCATTCTCGCGCTGGATCATGTTGAAGTCCTCGAGGTAGAACGCCTCCCGGAGGCTGCGGGCGCCATACCAGAACGAGACCTTTCGCTTCGTCTCGAGCCTACGGAACTGGTCGAAAATGTGCGAACGCATCGGTGCCATGCCGGCACCGCCCCCGATGAACACCATTTCCGTGTCGGTCTCGCGCGCGAAGAACTCGCCAAACGGGCCGGAGATCTCAACATCGTCGCCTTGCTTGAGGCCGAAGATGTAGGAGGACATCTTCCCGGGAGGCGTGCCCTCGGGTGCGCGCGGCGGAGGGCTGGCGACGCGCACGTTCAGCATGATGATGCCGCGCTCCTCGGGGAAGTTCGCCATCGAGTACGCTCGCTCGACGGTATCTTCGACCGTCGACACGTAGCGCCAAAGGTCGAAGCGGTCCCAGTCGCGCCGGTAGGTCTCCGGTATCTCGAAGTCCTTGTACTCGACCGTGTGCGGCGGGCAAGCGATCTGCACATACCCGCCGGCCCGAAACGGCACAGACTCGCCTTCAGGCAGTTCCAGCACCAGTTCCTTGATGAAGGTCGCCACGTTGTCGTTGGACCGGACCTTGCAGATCCAGCGCCGCACGGAGAACACCTCCGCTGGCACGCGGATGGTCATGTCGTTCTTGACCTTGACTTGGCATGACAGCCGGACGCCCTCGCGCGCCTCCCCGCGCGTGATGTGGCTGGCTTCGGTGGGCAGCATCGCCCCGCCCCCCTCGCAGACGGTCACCTTGCAGACCCCGCAGCTGCCCTTGCCGCCGCAGGCCGAGGCGATGAAGATCTTGCTGTCCGCGAGGGTGTTGAGAAGAGTTCCCCCCGAGTTGACGGTCAGCGCGTTCTCAGGGTCATCGTTGATGCCAATGCACACCTCGCCGCCCGCCACCAGACGCCGCTTCGCCACCATCAGCACGGCGACCAGGGAGAGGATTACGCCCGTGAACATCGCCACGCCCAATAGAACCGTGATCATCTTCGTTCCTCAGTATGCTTGCCGTGCGACTCCTAGAGCTGGATGCCGCCAAAGGCCATGAAGCCGATCGCCATCAGGCCCGAAAGGACGAATGTCATGCCCAGCCCGCGCAGGGCGAGCGGAATGTTGCTGTATTGGAGGCGCTCGCGGATCGAAGCAAGCGCCACGATGGCCAGTGCCCAGCCGACGCCCGATCCTAGGCCGAAGACCACACTCTCTCCGAACGTATAGGTGCGTTCGACCATTAGGAGGGAGCCCCCGAGGATCGCGCAGTTCACGGCAATCAGCGGCAAGAACACCCCCAAGGCCGCGTACAGCGCCGGGACATATCGGTCCAGTGTCATCTCCACTATCTGGACCATGGCCGCTATCGTGCCGATGTAGCACAGGAAGCCCAAAAACGAAAGGTCGTAGTCCGCCAGCCCGGGCGAGAGCCAGGCGAGCGCCCCGTCAGCCAGGAGGCGATTGTAGATCAAGTTGTTCATGGGAACTGTGACGGTCTGCACGAAGATGACCGCCGCGCCCAGCCCGAGCGCCGTGTTGATCTTCTTGGAACACGCCAGGAAAGAGCACATGCCCAAGAAGAAGGCGAGCGCCAGATTCTCGACGAAGATAGCCTTGATCGCGAGGTTGAGGTATTGTTCCATGGCTTCAGCCCTCCGCCTCCACTTGGTCTGCCTTCCAGCTTCGCAGGGCCCAGATGAACAGGCCAATGATGAAGAAGGCTCCTGCCGACACGCCCAGCAGCCCGTTCGGGTTGTACCAGCCGCCGCTGTGCACCTTGGGGAGAACCACGGCCCCAAATACGGTTCCCTGCGCCAGCAGCTCCCGCAGGAAGGCTGTCGCCATGAGCACGACGCTGTAGCCGAGCCCGTTGCCGATCCCGTCCAGCAGGCTGTCCAGCGGCCCGTTTTGCATGGCGTAGGCCTCTGCCCGGCCCATGATGATGCAGTTCGTGATGATCAGGCCGACGAACACGGACAGCTGCTTGCTGATCTCGTAGATGTAGGCCTTCAAGACTTGGTCCGTCACGATGACCAGCGAGGCGATGATCGTCAGCTGCACGATGATGCGCACATTGCTCGGGATCAGGTTGCGCAGGATGCTGATCGATAGGTTGGACAGGGCCAGCACGCTGATCACTGCGGCGCACATCACCAGCGCGGTCTCCATCTTGCTGGTGACGGCCAGTGCAGAGCAGATACCTAGCACCTGGAGGGCGATGGGATTGCTCTCGAACAGGGGATCGAGAAGTGTCTTTGTGCTTGCCGCCTTCATGGTCCCTGCCCCTCCCGGAACTCTTCGAGATACGCCCGGAAGCCGGAATCGCCCAGCCACAGGGCGAGCATGTTCGTCACGCCGTTGCTGGTGATCGTCGCTCCCGTCAGCCCGTCTACTTGGTGTGGCGCTTGCGACGCCGATCCGGCCTGCCCTTTGATGACCCGGATCGTGGGGCTGCCGGAGTCGTCGTAGATCTTGCGGCCTGGCCAGAGGGCCTTCCAGTTCGGGTTGTCGACTTCCCCGCCCAGGCCCGGCGTCTCGCCGTGCTGGTAGTAGGTGATTCCGCCGATCGTGTTGCCGTCGCGCCGCACGGCGAGGAATCCGTACAGCGTGGACCACAGCCCGTAGCCTTCGATCGGCAGAACCGTCATCACTGGCTCGCCCTCCTCGAACACCTCGTAAACCAGGGCGTGGTTCGGGAGACGCCTGACCGACGCGCGGTTCGGGGGTGCCTCCCGGCTGGTTTCGGGATCCTTGGCGGTCTTCGCCTGGTCGAATCCTACCGGGTCGACATCGGTCGGCTCTCCGGTGGCCAGGTCGACCACCCGCTGCCGGACGCTCTCAAACCTCCGCTGAACCTCTTCGGCGTCCAATGCCTCGCCGGGCTCGGCCAGGCCAGCAGCGAAGAGGACGTTGCGCTGCTTGTCCAGTTCGGCGTTCCGCAGCTGGTCCTCCTTCAGCGAGACGGCGGCGGACGAAACCAGCACTGCACAGACAACGCAGACAGCTCCGCAGAACGCCAGGGTGTAGGGCGCGTCATGACGCATAGCGGGCCCTCCTTCGCTTGACGTTGGCTTGAACCACGAAGTGGTCGATCAGAGCAGCGAACATGTTCATGAACAGGATCGCAAGCATCATGCCCTCAGGGTACGCCGGATTGATGACGCGGATCAGAATTGCCAGCACTCCGATGCAGAATCCGTACACGTAGCGTCCCTTGTTGGTGTGTGCGGAGGAGACCGGGTCTGTGGCCATGAACACGAGTCCGAAGGCCCAGCCCCCAAGCACGACATGCCACTCGAAAGAGACGTTCATCAGCGGATTCGTGGTGGACCCAAGCGCGTTCAAGCCTTGCACCATCAGGAACGAGCCGACGACGCCGGCCGCCATGATGCGCCACGAGCCGATCCCGGTCGCGATCAGAAGCAGCGCCCCCAGCAAGCAGGCGAGCGTCGATGTCTCCCCCATGGAACCCGGAACCAAGCCGATGAAGGCCTGTGTCCAGGTGAGCCCACCGTCCACGAGCGCCGAAGGGCCGTCAACGGCCGAACGTGCCAGCCAAGTGGCCCCGCTGCTGCCGTCGACGGTCGTATCCGCCGCGATCCAAACTTGGTCGCCGGAGATCTGCGCCGGATACGCGAAGAACAGGAATGCTCGGGACATCAGCGCCGGGTTGAAGATGTTCATGCCCGTTCCGCCGAAGATCTCCTTGCCGATGATCACGCCGAATGCGATCCCCAGCGCCACCTGCCAGAGGGGGACCGTCGGGGGCAGCACCAGCGGAAACAGCATTCCGGTGACCAGGAATCCCTCGTTGATCTCGTGCTTTCGCACCACGGCAAAAAGGGCTTCGCAGTTGCCGCCGACGGCAAAGGTGACAAGCACCACTGGCAGGTAGTAGAGGGCTCCGTGCAACACGCAAGCCACCACGTTCGCCGGGTCGAAACCTCCGAATCCCAGAGCCTCCATCGCAGTCGACTGCCATGTCGCGAGAGGCTGCGCGCCTAGCGATATGGCTAGGTTGGCTTGATAGCCGGTGTTGTACAGAGCCATTGCCACGCACGGCAGCAATGCCAGAACAACAGTGACCATCATCCGCTTCACGTCTATCCCGTCGCGCACGTGGGATGCGCCGCGGGTGGTCGAGCCGGGGGTGTAGAGGAACGTGTCCGCCGCCTCGAACAGCGGGTACAGCCCTTCCAGCCTTCCGCCGGGCTTGAAGGACGTTTCCAGGGAGTCCAGGAACTTGCGCATTGTCTCGGGATGGTCCGGCGCCGCAGCTCCGGCCTAGCCCTCCTCCTCCAGGGTCGTCAAAACGTCACGCAGCAGCTGGCCGAACTCGGCCTTCTCCGGCGACACGAAGGAGCACAGCGCAAGGTCCTCTTCGATCAGCTCAAGGACGCCCAGCTCCTCCGCCCGCTCGGGATTGGGCATCAGCAGCGACCGCAGCAGCGGGGCCGGGAGTATGTCCATCGGCATGACCTTCTCGTAGGTGCCAACGGGCACCATCGCCCGCACTGAGCCGTTCGTGGTCGTGCTGAACGAGAATCGTCCGATTGGCAGCCACGAGCTCAGGAAGAGCCGCATCACCGAGAAGGTCCGGACGCCGGGTGCTAGCCAGCCCAACAGCCGTCGCCTGTTGTCCTCAGGAAGGGCCGAGACTTGGTTGTGATACCTGCCAAGGAAGCCGAACACCGGCCCCTCAGCACTTCGGCCGGAGAGGACCGAACCGGAGATCACCCGTGCCGGCCCATCCCCCAGCTCGTGGCGCGTGAGCGTCTCGGTTGACGCTCCGAGCCGAGTGCGCAGGAGGCGCGGTCGCCGCACGGCGGGGCCTGCCAAGGCCACGACCCGCTCGACGGGCAGCGAGCCCGTCGCGAACAGGCGCCCGATTGCGATGACATCCTGATAGCCTGCATGCCACACGAGCTTGTTGCGGTCGACGGGGTCCAGCAGGTGGATGTGCAGCCCTGCAGTGCCGCTAGGGTGCGGGCCGCGGAACTCCTCAACGCGGATCGATCCGCTCTCCCGGACGGTGAGCGAGCTTCCATAGTGCTTGCAGACGTAGACGGGCACTCCGTCGCCTGCCTTGGCCAGCGCCGTTACGCCGCGGTCGAAGTGCGCCTCGTTCCCGGCTAGCACTGTGTCGACGTCCGGAGCCAGCGGATCGGTGTCCGTGGCCGTCACGAAGATGGAGCTTGGCTCGGAATCCAAAGCCGGGACACGCCCGTAGGGGCGGGCCCGAAGTGCCGTCCAGAGCCCGGACTCCACAAGCAAGTCGCGGACTTGGCTCGACGTGAGCTCACTGGGGTGCCGTCCGGTGTGCGCATCGAACGACACACAGTCGTGCCCGCCCTGCAATTCCAGGCTGTCAAGCTGAATCACCACGGACTGCAGCGCCCGGCGATCCCCACGGTTGATCGCGACTACGGTGCCGCCTCCCGGTGCGGTGTAGCGGACACCCGCGGTCTTCTTGTCCTCGAACAGGGCCTGCCCGCGGCGGACGGAGTCGCCCACGCCGACGAACATCGTCGGCTTCATGCCCACATAGTCATCGGCCAGCAGCGCCACCATCGGGGGTGCGGGCGCCGCGCCGATCTCTTGGGCGGGCTTCCCGCTGATCGGCAAGTCAAGCCCTTTCCGAATTCTGTGCAGACCCATTTGCCCCCCGTTGGATGAAGCTCCCTGGTAGGTCCGGACGACGGTGTGGCACGGCTCGCTCGCCTAGCCGGTCCCATGGCCCCGTCCACGCCGCTCCTGGCGGCCGCGGGCAAGCCGGCGACAGCACTTCTTGGAGTGCCGCACTCCTTTGGCCGCGGGCGGCGGACTCGTCATGCGACGGCGGCTACCGTCTGCGACCATTGTAACCCGCCCCGGCGTTGGCCTCACGCTGGCAGGTCCTCATTCGAGCCACGCGGAGAGTCTCGCGGCACAGGGGTTTTTTTCGGGCGGGCGCACGCCAGATCGCCACCGCAGCTAGCATGACTCGTGTATAATCGCTCCGGTGTCTGCGGGTCCGCAGTCCATCACCCTGAACGGGGAGCCGTGGGACGTCTCAGTGCCTCTCTCAGTGCGCGATCTGGTCGGGGATCTGGGGCTGGAGGAGGATGCAGTGGCGGTTGAGAAGAACCGGCAGATCGTTCGTCGTCAAGCATGGCCATCCACGTGGCTGCGCGCCGGCGACGCGGTCGAAATCGTGCGGTTTGTCGGAGGTGGGTGACATTGGGCCGCGGTCGCTTGCACGTGCTCTCGAAGAGCCTCGTGGCAGAGAATCGGCGTTCACGCCTTGGGCAGAGGAGTAATGGGGGTAGACCACATTGAACGCGGTTGACGTAAGGGCTGAGGTTGTGGCATCCGTCCTCTCTCCTCGATTCAGCAGTCGGGAAGTCGCCAAGAAGACCGGCGTGAGTCTCCGCCAGTTGCAATGGTGGGACGAACAGGGGGTTGTGACACCGGTCCAGCACGGTCGCCGCAGGCTCTACAGCCCAGGCGAGGTCTTGATGGTAGGCATCATCGTGAGCCTTCGCCGGAAGCGGCTGTCCTTGCAGAAGATACGGCGGGTATTCGGGGACCTCGACGGGAACGATGCCTTGGACCGGCTGCTGATCGCGCACGACCGCTCCGACGTTTACCTGCTCACCGACGGCCTTCAAGTTGTCCTTGAGAGTTCCCCGGAGGCGATCGTCGATGTTCTGAAGCGGGCCGAGAAGCCTCTCTTGGCCGTGTGCGTTTCCGATGTCATCAAGGCGCTTGGGCTGGAGTCGTTCGGGTCGCGACGCAAGCCTGTCCACACTGAGACGGCACTGGCTGGCTCAAAGAACGGTCGCGGCACAACTGCACTCAGGGCGTCCTGAGGGCTTTAGGGGCCCATCCGCAGTTCCGCTGCGTGCTCCCAAGAGGGCTCACCCGCGTCGCCTCCTTGGTAGGACCACGATCGGAGTGCCCTCGAAGCCGAAGCGTGCGCGGATCTGGTTTACCAAGTAGCGCTCGAGGCCGAAATGAAACGGTCCAACCCGTGAGCCGAAGAACACGAATGTGGGCGGCCTCACCGCGGCTTGGGTCACGTAGCTGAACTTGGGCTTGCGACCCGGGACGGTGACCCGCTCCATGTCCAGCTCTCGCAGGAACCGGTTGAGCTCGCCTGTGCCGATTCGGCGCCCAGCAGCACTGTAGGCCGCCTTGGCCAGGGGGAACAGGCTTGGCACGCGCAGCCCTGTGAGGGCCGAGACGAACGAGACCCGGGCGTAGCGAAGCATCTTGAGCTTCCCGCGCACGTGTCTACGAAACGATCCCTGCGACCCTTGCGCAAGGTCCCACTTGTTCACCACGATGACGGCAGCCCGGCCCACTTCGTGAATGTAGCCAGCGATGTGGGCATCCTGTGCTGTGACGCCCTCAATGGGATCGACCAGCAAGAGCGCAACGCCCGCCATGCGAAGGTGCCGCCTCGCCATCACGACGCTGAGCTTCTCGGCCATCGCACGCGTCTTGCCTTTGCGGCGGATTCCCGCCGTGTCGACGAACACGAAGCGCTGGCCACGGTGTCGGACTTCGGCATCGACAGCATCCCGGGTCGTTCCGGGCGTTGGAGAGACTATCGCGGCCTCGCTGCCGATAAGACGATTCAGGAGCGTCGACTTGCCAACGTTTGGGCGGCCTAGGATAGCGATACTGATGCCTTGGTCCGAGTCTGTCGCCTCTTCGTCGGACTGGGCAGGGAAGTCGCGCGTTACCGCGGCCATCAGCTCCCCGATGCCGAGTCCGTGTTCGGCCGAGACCGGAAACATCTCCTCGAAGCCCAGTTCGAAGAACGGTTCGGCGAGGGACCGCAAGGCCGGTGTGTCGCACTTGTTGACCGCGATGCTGACCGGCTTCCCGCTGCGATGAAGCAGCCCCGCGAGCTCAAGGTCGGTGGGCGTCGGATCCGTGCGACCGTCCACCACGAATATGATGTGGTCAGCGCTCTCGACCGCTTGGACGACTTGGTCGCTCACTAGGGCGGGAATCTGTGATTTGGAACGGAAGACAATGCCTCCCGTGTCGGTCAGCTCAAACGGCTTGCCGTCCCACCTCACGGGCATGCGGATTCGGTCCCTCGTCATACCCGGCAGATTCCCGACAATCGCCCTTCGGGACGCGGTGATGCGGTTGAAGAGGGTCGACTTGCCGACATTCTGGCGGCCGACGATCACCATCTGCGGGGGGCCGACACTCTCCATGAAGCTGATCCTAACAGCCGGACGAGTGCCGACTTCCCGGCGCGCAGGACTCTCCCGGGCCCTGTCGTTGCCCCACAATTCGCCGTTTAGGCTCTGGCTTGGGGGGCACTCCGGTGCGGCTTTCAGTCCTAGGCCCTGTACGACCCCTTACGCCGGTATGTCGTTCTCATGATGGGCAGCACGAGTCTGGCAGTGCGGTCTCTGCGTGCCGTTCACGAACCGTCGCAGCAAGTTGGCGACCCGGCGCGCCTTGCGGGGGCGGGGACATGGCCTTGACGATGCGCAATCTGCCCGATGCCTTGGAGGATTCGCTTCACGTGTCTCGCGTAGCCGAGATCGGACGCTCCGGGCATTCTCGTACCCCGCCCCAGTCGCTTATTGGGGGTGTCGCCGGTCGGTCTTCAGCAACGCCGAGGAAGTTCATGTATCCAATCTGCCTGTTGGCACGGATCCTGGTCGCGTATTGCGCCAACTTGACGGCACAGCCTCTCACGTGCGACTTCACGAACTACCGCCCTGGAGACGGCTTGCGCGCCACGGCTGTGGGCGGGGACGTGCTGCTGGAGTGGGGAAGCGATCCCGCCATGACGCTGCAAGGAACGTTCGGGCCGGCACCAGTCGGCGATGTCGAGAATCGGGCGATCATCGGCATCGAACGGGGGCAGCCGGTTGTCCGACTGCTGGCCACCACGGGCCAGTCAGGCGACTGGATTACGCTCGTGCGTGATGCATACCTGGTAGCCCATGTGGCCGAGATCAACGAACCAGGCGAGCGGGAGCTGCTTCAGCGCAGAGCCGGCACGACACCGGACTCCGACGCTCCAGGGACGACCTGCCGGCTCAGTGATCAGCCACTGCACATCCTCCAGGGCACGAGGAATCCCGCGCATCGGCTGCCGCAGTCTGCCATCGAGCCGAGGGCCGCTTCCATGAACTGCGAAGTGCGACGTATCGGCCCCGACTTGGAGCTCTCGATCGATGCCGACGCCGTGGCGGGCCACGAGCGCACTCTTTGGCTGCCTGTTCGGTCTAACTCGCGTGTTCTCCGTCACGAGGAACTGCTGGCTTCGGGCAAAACGTCGGCCCGGCCCGGCAGTCGCCCAAGCCGCAAGGCCGTAGTCGCCGGCCTTGGAGACATCCGTGCCTCCGGCTACACAGAGCTGGCCTGGCTGGGTGGCGACGGCGATTTATGCCGGCAACGGTACGCAGCCTCGCCGGCAGAGATGACAGACACGCCGATGACCGTCCGGACTGCCGAGCCCGTAATGGCGCTGGGCCGGAGCCAAGGCTCGCTGGCCGTATTCTCTCCCTCGCCGATGGAATCGGAAGCTGTGCCAGGGAAGCTCTGGCACTGGCAAGGCCCCGACGCGAGACTTGCCTTGGGTACTTGGAGAGAGGTGCCGCAATCCGGTCAGGATGAGCTTGCCGGCAAGAGGGGAAGCCCCAGCGACACGAATAGCCCTGAGAAACCTCCTTCGGACTCAGCTGTCCGTGGGCTGCATCTGGTCCTCCATTACTTCTTGGGTGTGGAAGGGCCGAAGGCGACATTGTTCGAAGCCGTGGGCCAGCGTTCAGGGCCGGAAGGCCCCCGGGTCGCGCACTTGCCTGCATCCTCGGGCCCTTAGACGGGAGCGGCAGCCGCGGTGTGCTCCGGCTTGCGCTCTTGCCGCACCGCCGCCTACTTGTCGCCGAGCCGGGCGTGGCTGTCACCGTGATCTTATAGTGGCTCGCCAGCGGCTTGTGCCGCTGCTGGAGCTACCCGAGCATGCGGTCTACCGTCTCGACAATTTCGGCGAGCGCGGCACGGACAGGCCCGTGGGCAGTCCAAGGCGGAGGTGCGCATCGGGCGGCGGAGCCTCAACCTCCCGAGTCGTGCCGGCTGTAGAGGGCGAGGGGGAAAGCCTGGCTGGCACACATGCCGCAGACCAACGCGGCGCTAAGGCAGAAGCCCAAGGCCCCTGCGAACTCAGGACTCTGCTGCTGCCGTGGCGGGTAGGGCCATCTGGGGTGGGCTAGCCGGCGTTAGACTGCGGGCCGTGGGGCAGCCGGCAAGCGTTCCGAGCGAGTTCTTGGAGCGGGTAACCCTCTGGGCGCAATGCCAGCCGGAACCGGTCTCGGTGATCCTGTTCGGCTCCCGATCGCGGGGATCACGGCGGGGAATCAGACTGGGACTTCGCCCTGGTGTGCGAGGGGGAATCCCCGTTGCTGGACGGCCTTCTATCCAGCCTTGAGGACCGCGATATCGACTGGGCTCTGATGATAGCGGTCCCGCGCCATGGGGCTGCTGAGCGTGTGCGGCATCCAGCACGCCGTGGCGTCGGACGGCCGCTGCCTGCACCGGGTCCCCTTCTAAGGCCAGAGAGGAATGACGTGAACGTTCCGGATGCATGGGACCTCTTGCTCCAGGCACGCAACAGAATTCGCCTCGCCATGACCGCCTCAGCTGATTACTGGGAGCTGCCCCAAGCCGTGCGAAGGGGCTGCGAACCGACCGTTGCGGTCGACATCGCAATGGCGGGAGAGCTTCCGTGCAAGGCCGCGTTGAGTATGAGAGGGGTATCGCCGCGTCGGTCCCATTCCGTGAAAGCACTGTGCGACGACCTGGAGCGGGCGATTCCGCGGGATCCCCTGCTGCCCTCGCTGCGGAGTTGCGATGGCCTGACGTCCGAGGCGCACGTGAGCGTGTACCCCGGCCTAGCTTCCCTGAGGGAGACGATCGGGGTGTCCGCGCGGCGGTTGGCCAGCCTGCTTCGCGCATTCGGGGAAGTGCTGGCGGCGGCCTGCAATGCTTCCTTCGCTGACGAAGGCAGGGATTGGATGGAAAGCCTCAGCGCGCGGGAAGATAAGTTCCGCGAAGAACTGCGCAGGCT
>JAJDWM010000155.1 GCA_022825595.1 Bryobacterales bacterium
CCGTCGGGTGTAGGGCGACACCTTGGAAAGTGAATTCGGGTAAGGGATCCCCTGCGAGCATCGAACATGCAGAGAGCAGAAGGATGGCGCAACGCCACGAGATCGGAGCTGGCCGATTCGTTTTCATTGCATCGTTCGCGACCGCTTCGATTCTATCCCTGTGCAAGACAGATGACTTGGGCCACGGGTCTGGCCGTGGGGATTCAGAGCGCCGGAGATTGCGACGGTCCCCTGTCCATCCCCGCGAGTGCGCCGCGCCCGGACGGCGGCCGGTTCCGCGGAGGCCCGACCGTGCTCGCTGGCTGTGCACTGCCCATGCGCCTGCACCTTGCCGAAGCGACGGCGGAATCTCGATCCCCCGGGGACGCACGGCACCCCGCAATCTGGACTCAGAGGCTCACACGGCTTCCATCCTCACAACCCCAGTGTCGTTCTGCCATGCCACCATTCCTCGGATGGAGAATTGCCCTGAGGCTCTAGCCTGCCAATGGTGCCTCCGGGGGCCTGGGCATGTCCGAGTGAAGCCCGGGAGCCCCCGCTATCTGATATGGGCGCCGCCGACCGACAGTTGGCAGCCTCAAGCGGCAGGCGGTGTGTTAAACCTGTAGTCCCATAGGGAGTTGGCTCGATCTGGACCGACACCCGATGAGCGGAGGCCGGTGAAGGTGGTACGTACAGTCGCGACGATCGCTGCACTCGTCGGGGGCATGGCTTGGCCATCCGAGTCCGCTGGCACTGATCAGTTCGAGACCGCCATCCGGCCAGCGCTCGCGCAGCACTGCGGCGCGTGCCACAGCGACGCATCGGCTGGCCGGGCGGCCTTCTTGGATGCTCGCTCGGAGTCGGACATTGCAGCCCGTTCGAGCCTCTGGCAGAGCGTCGCTATGCAGCTCCGCAACCGCACGATGCCTCCGCACCCGCTGCCGGGGCCATCGGTATCCGAGCGTCTGCGACTTGCCGATTGGATCGAGCACGCCTTGCGTACGAGAGCCTGCGATACAGGCCTCTACGCCGCTCCGGTCACCGTTCGGCGGCTGAATCGCCAGGAGTACTCCAACACCGTGAGTGACCTCTTCGGCCTCAGGTTGGATGTCGCCGAGATGTTCCCGGCGGATGGTTCGGGCGGAGAAGGCTTCGACAATAACGGCGAGACGCTGTTCCTGTCCCCGCTCCTCGCTGAACGCTACCTCGAGGTTGCGGAGCAGGTCTTGGACCGCGTCATCGTGATACCTCCCTTGACCCGGGCGTTCGTCGCGAAGGATCTGCTGCCCGGGCAGCCTGTGGACGGCCATGACTCTGTCGAACTCTCAGCTGGCGGATTGGTTGAGAGGTCGATCCCCTTCTACAGCGGCGGCACGTATGCCGTCAAGGTCTGGGTGCTATCTCCCGAGCCAGATTCGAAGCCTCGGCTTGATGTCTTGGTCGATGCGACTCGAGTCGGTTCCCTGAGATTCGCATGGTCTGCCGCCGAAGCAACCAGTCGCACTGCAAACATCGCGGTTGGTTCCGGCGAGCACACCGTTGCACTGCGCTTGGCGCAGGGCAGCCCGTCCGTGAGGCTGGTTACCTTGGACGTGGAGCAGCAAGCCGCTGAAGTCTCAGATGCCAAGCGCGCAGCCCACTACCGCCTCTTTGGGCGTGAGCCGGGGACGACGATCATTTCGCCCCGGAGGGAGGCGGGCTTGGTCTTGGAGAGGTTCTTGCGGCGCGCATACCGCCGGCCGGTGGAGCGTGCGGAAGTCGAGCCATTCCTTGCCCTCTTCGATCGCTCCGCGCAGCGTGGGGATCCCTTTGAGGAAGGCGTTCGCATCGCGCTGAAGGCAGTCTTGGTCTCCCCCGAATTCCTGTTCCGGATGGAGACCGCCCCGTCCGCACAGGGACGGCACGCACTCTCCGGTCACGAGCTGGCGACCCGGCTGTCCTACTTCCTTTGGGGCTCCATGCCCGACGCCGAGCTGCGGCATCTGGCGGACAGCGGCCGGCTGCAAGAGGATGCGGTGTTGGCCGGACAGGTGGACCGGCTGCTCGACCATCCCCGTTCCAGATTCTTTGCGGAGACGTTCATCGGCCAGTGGCTCGGAACCAAGGATGTGGGAGGGCGCGTCGCTCCGACCCTCAACGAGATCCAACACTTCTACACGCCCAAGATCGCCGCGGACATGCGAGAAGAACCGGTGCTGCTGTTCCAGCGGATGCTGGCCGAGGACCGCGGCGTCTTGGAGTTCATCACAGCCGACTACACCTACCTGACGGAACGCTTGGCCCAATTCATCGGACTACCCGACGCCGTTCGGGGCAACGACTTCCGGCTTGTCTCAACACCGGACGGTCGACGGGGAGGACTGCTCGGCACGGCAGCCGTGCAGGCTATGAATTCCGAGTACCGCCGCGGCAGCCCAATATTGCGAGGAGTGTGGGTGCTGGAGACCTTCTTCGGAACACGAGTTCCGCCACCGCCGCCGGACGTGCCGCCAATTGAGGCGGAGGATGGCGAGCAAGGAGGGCTAACCAATCGCCAGCTCGTTGAGCTTCACCGTGCGGCGCCTGCTTGCGCGAGCTGCCACGATGTCATCGACCCGATTGGCTTCGCCTTCGAGAATTACGACTGGCTCGGCCGATGGAGGGATGTGGACGGGCAGGGCAATGCCATAAACGCCTCCGCCGCGCTTCCGTCTGGCGAAGAGTTCAGCGGTCTTCAGGGGCTGCGGCAGGTCCTGATGCAGAGGCAAGGCGCTGTGGTGCGGCAGATCGTCCGGAAATTGCTGGGTTATGCGCTGGGGCGAAGCTTGCTGGACCGGGATTCCTGCGCGGTCGAGACGATAGTCGCCGAGGCCAGCGAGACCGGATTTGGGGCCCGCTCGGTGATCCGCCAGATTGCGCTGAGCGTACCGTTTCGCTATAGTCAACCGGAAAGTCCCTAGCCTCTGGCTTCTGCCGGTGGCAAAGGGTAGGCAGTGGAGGTTAACCAGGTCGATGGCTGAGGCACTTTCTCGTCGCACAATTCTCCGCGGGGCCGGCGTCAGCCTAGCGCTGCCGTGGCTGGAAGCCCTCGCGCCGGCGGCCGGCATCGGCTCTGGGCGACTGGCGGAGCCACCGCTGCGCACCGCTTTCCTGTTCATGCCGTGCGGAGTGCGGCCGGACCACTGGCATCCGCCCGGACAGGGTGAAGACTACCAGATCACCCCCCATCTGGAGGCGTTCGCACCATTGAAGGGCGAATTGCTGCTGCTGCAGAACCTTTGGAACGCCCAGGCCGTTGGGCGCAACGGACACTGGGCGAAGGTGCCGGCTTGGCTGTCAGGGGGATACGTTGAGCGATCGACCGGACGGGACATCGACACAGGTGGCACGTCGGTCGATCAGGTCATTGCCAGTCGCATCGGAACGCGTACGCCCCTACCATCGATCCATCTCGGCTTGGACCACCCGCGCACCGGCGTCGATAACATCGGCGGCGGGTTTGCCCGGATCGTGGGATCGTACATTTCGTGGAGAGATCCCCACACGCCCGCTGCCAAGGAGATCGTGCCCCGAATGGCTTTCGACAGGCTGTACCGGGCCGGCTTGGGCGGTTCCGGGTCCCCAGTTTCCAAGGCGGAGCGCATGGAAGAGGCCAGCATCTTGGACGTTGTGCTGGACAAGGCCCGCGCCGTGCGGCGAAAGGGCAGCCGCCGGGACCAGCACAAGATTGACGAGTACTTCGAGTCCGTGCGGTCTGTAGAGACGCGGATCCAAGCAAGCCTCAATCCGCCGCCTCGCTGGGTCAACGAGGGGGATCTGGGGGTCGACAGACCGCCGGAGGGAATCCCGCAGAGCCACGAGGAGCACACAAAGCTGATGCTGGACATCCTCCTGTTGGCGCTT
>JAJDWM010000766.1 GCA_022825595.1 Bryobacterales bacterium
GATGTGTCCGGCGGGATGTAGACCAAGTCTCCCGGCCCGATGATGTCCGTCTCACCTCCTACGGTCCACTTCATCCTGCCCGCGAGCACCAAGAAGGTCTCGGAATGATAGGCGTGCTTGTGCGGGGAAGACCTCATCCCAGGGCTGAACACCTCGTCGATGATGCTGTAGCGCCCGTTGGTCTGGTCGGCTGTCAGCATGATCCGGCTCACCGACGTTGCGCTCGGCTCGTGCATCTCGGCCGTGTCCCGCTTCACGAACAGGTGGGTGGCGGTCGTGCTCTCACCTCCAGGACCCTGCGAGGCAGCGGGCGTAAGGAAACTGACAAGAACTGCTGCCAGCAGGACGGCGCGTCCGAGCGGCAGATTGAATGGATAGGCAAGAATCATGAGTGCTCCTTTGACGGTGAATCAGCTAATCGACGGCTCCACGAAGACGAGACGCCACGCTCCATGCGTACGATAGACCCCGATCAGTCGACCAGCGGTCGAACGCTGACCTCGCGAAACCATACGACACTTCGCTCGTCGTGATTCTGCAGGCCGATGTAGCCCTCATTCGGACGTGGACCTCGCTGTGGCTCATACCATCTCTGGCGGTCTGGGACCGCCTGCCCACCCTCAAACTCGTTCACGAGCACGTCATTGACTCGGACCCGCGTGACCTGTTCGTCGATCTCAATCTCCATCGTGTTCCAACCGTCTTCGCTTGGGGGGAACTCGGCTGCGGGCGCAAGCGAGTAGAGCGAGCCTGTTCGGTGGAATTCGTCTCCGGTGTCTTGTATCTGCACCTCGTACCCTCGGTGCACGGCAAACCACGGGTCATGGGGCTTCTCGGGGCATCGGATGAAGACTCCCGCATTTGAGTCCGGGGACTCTGGCTTGTAGACCACTGTCAATACGGCGTTGCCGATCGGCTTACCATCGAACACCAACAGACCCATTCCGCCGCTAGTCTTGAGCGCCCCGTCCTCAACCACGAACTCGCCGGGGCCCACATGCCGCCATCCCGCCAGGTCAGTCCCGTTGAACAGGTGCTCCGAAGGAGGCCCGACCCTGCCGCAGGCAATCACAGCGAGGAGCGCGAAGACCGCAAACCAATAACGCATCGCGGAACTAGCATACAGTCCCGTCGAAGTCGCACCCCGTCCGGCGGAGGCTGCGGAGTTCGACCACACCACCCGACGCTGTTAGGTTTACAGGGTGCAGGAGCTGATCAAGCACGGAGCGGTTCAACTGGGTCGATTGGTCCGTAGGGGGGAAGTCCGAGCAAGCGAAGTCGTCGAGGCCCACTTGGAACGCGCTGCTGCACTCAACGTCAGCCTAAACGCAATCACTGACCTGCAAGCCGACCGTGCGCTAAGTCTCGCCGCCAGAGTGGACGAAGAATTCCCATTCGATGAATCCGAAGCCTCATTGTCAGGCGTTCCAGTAACCATCAAGAGCTCCATCGCCGCCAAGGGATTCAAGTTCGAGTGCGGCTCTAGAACGCGCCTCGGACAGGTTGCGGACAATGACGCGGCTGTCGTCAGTTCGATTAAGGAGGAGGGTGCAATCGTCGTCGGAACTACTAATGTTCCTGAGTTCCTTATGGCATACGAGACGGACAACGCCATCTACGGACGCACGAATTCACCCATCGAACCGTCCCGGACCCCGGGCGGGTCGAGCGGCGGCTGCGCGGCGGCTGTAGCAGCTGGCATGGCCACCGCCAGCTTCGGCAGTGACGCCGGCGGTTCAGTGCGGGTGCCGGCCCACTTCTGTGGGCTGTACGGCTTCAAGCCGACTCCGGGGTTCATCCCGAGATCTGGACACTGGCCAGCGGCCGCCGGGCCGGCGATGCTCCTGGCAGGCATCGGGCCAATCACGAAGACTGCAGAGGACCTGGATTTCTTCGTGCGGATCGGCTGCAAAGCCGAAACTAGCGGCGACCCACTGTCAGTTCCGGATCGGGGGGTTGGCTTCCAGCCGGGGGATTTGCGACGAGACGTCCGGGTAGGGTGGTTCGATCATGCATGGGAAACACCCGCTACAGCGGAGACCCGAACGGCTGTGCAGATGGCCGCGCAAGCATTGTCGGATCTCGGCTTCACGGTTGACCGGATCGAGCTGCACGGTCTTGATGCAGCACCGGATCTGTGGTGGCTGATGTTCGGCGTGTGCCTAAGGACGCTGATCGCGAACACAGTTCCAGAAGACTACCGTTTGCACCCATTAGCCTATGACGCGATGGCCACCGCCGAAGAAGAAGCTCAGACCTCCTATCACGACTTGCTGGACGGGTGGGTTTCCCGGGACGCTTTGCGCGCTCGGCTCACCAGCCAGATGGAGAGCTACCCCTTGCTACTGTGCCCGGTCTCGGCCATTCCTGCATTCAGGCATGGAGAGCGTGAATGGATCGTCGACGGCCAGACGGTTCGCTACCCGAAGGTGTTTTCCTACAGCCAAGTGTTCAACCTGTTCGGCCTGCCCGCGGCAACCGTGCCCGTCACCGAGACTGCGGATGGTTTGCCGATCGGTGTCCAAATCGTCGGCCCGCCGCATCGGGACATGCTGGTGGTGGATGCAGTCCGGCATCTTGCGGAAGGTCTCGACCAGCCATAGAGAGGTGCGAGAAATCGCCAGCGATCAAGCGTCTGGGATGTGCTGAAGGCGATTCCTGATCCGATTCCGGACACTTGCGTGCGCGATTCGATGTCGAGGACGTATCGGTGGTCGCCAGGCACAAGCGATGACCTAGCTTGATTCGAATCCCCTGACCGGGGCTTGGGTGGCCCTTGACAGCTAGCGGCAGGACTGGGTATCGAATCCCGTTCGAAGAGATTGGACCTGTGGCGAGTAGATGTCAAGCACGGCGCGACTGGCTGAGACCAAGCGTGCCGCGCACTCGGCATCCGCGGCACTGGACCGCGTCTACGCCCGACCTAGGTACGAACCGTCCGAGGTGTTTACTCGGATGGTCTCGCCCTCCCGGATGAACTGCGGCACCTGAACGACGAGACCGGTCTCGGTCTTGGCTGGCTTGGTTACATTGGTCACGGTAGCGCCCTTGATGGACGGCTCGGTCTCGACAACCTCAAGCTCGACGGCGGACGGCAGATCGAGGTTGAAAGGCACGCCGTCCAAGAACTGCACCTTCAGGATCGTATCCGGGATCATGTAGTTCACTTGATCGCCAAGCTGCTCTTCCCTTAGCTCCACCTGCTCGAAGTCCTCCAGGTTCATCAGGTGGTACGTGTCCCCATCGACATAGATGAACTGCATCTCTTGGGATTCCATCATGACCTTGTGCAGGACTGATTCGGACGAGAACCGCTCCTCGACCATCGCGCCGGAGCGATGGTTGCGCATCTTGGCCTGTACGAAGCCCCGCTTGTTGCCGGGAGTGCGGTGCTCAGTCTTATGGATTGTGCAGATGTCGCCGTTGTGGCGGACCACCATGCCCGGTCGAAGCTGCGTTGCCTGAACGTTCAAATGCGTTTCCTCACTCCGCGCCCTATGAGCGCCTGCCGCGGATCTGCTCCGGCTTGATTGTATCCCCAGCTCAGATCGTCACTGAACGGAGATGCGGTGCGGAGGCATCGCGACTGGACCGTTGCGCAGGTGCTTGGCCCACCATGCGGCCTCGTCCAATGACTCCTGCATGCCAGGGATCTTCAGCGGGATTGCCAGACTAGGCCCGAATGCCGCGTGCCGACCTGAGAGGATCGTTTCGAGGATCGAGCGCCGTTCCGGGTGGACGACGATCCGCGCAGCCTCACCCTCGTCCAGACCTGCTGCCTCACGGAGACGGTCAATCGCATCAAGATACCCGCCAAGGCCGTCCACTAGGCCGTTGTCCGAGGCTTGCGACCCTATCCACACCCTGCCCTCTGCCAGTTCCGCAACTTGCTCCGCTGGCATTCCACGCCCTTCGGAAACTCGCTCTAGAAAGGTGTCGTATATGGAGTTCACGTAGCCGCTGAGCTTCGCCCTCTCAGACGGAGACAGCGGCCGATAGTCCGATTCGATCGCCGCGTTCTCGCCGCGGACGAGGATTTCCTTGTTGATTCCGAGCTTGTCGTAGAGGGAGCGCAGGTTGAGGTGAATCGTGAAAACACCAATCGACCCCGTGTATGTGCCGGGATAGGCCAAGATCGGGACTTCAGGCACGGCCGCGATGTAGTATCCGCCCGAAGCTGCCACGTTCGCCATCGAGACAACCATGGGCTTCTCGGCGGCCAAGCGACGCACGGCCCTCAGGATCTGTTCGGACGCGATCGCGTCGCCGCCGGGAGAATCGATCCGCAGTATCACCCCGTCAACCGAATCGTCCTCGCGCAGTCCGTCCAGCCGGCTGATGAACGATCGGGAAGCCAGCGTGCCGGACGACGTGCCGAATGGAACTGGGTCCTCTGATCCGCTGTAAATGGGGCCTGCAGCGTGCAGCAGCGCGAATGTCTTGCCGCCCCGTGAACGGCCCGGGCCGGACGATCGGACGTAGCCGGAAATCCCAATGCGCTCGATTTCCTCGTCCAACCCGACGGCCTCGGTGAGGCTCTCGTAGAACTCGTCCTCGTAGAGGATGTCGTCGGACAGGCCCACCTCCCGCGCTTCTGCCGCCGTGAAGGGCCCTTGGTCGAGAATCGTGCGCCAGTGGGCAGCATCGCTGCCGCGGCCCTCGACGATCCCTTCCAGCAACTGGTCCAAGAATTCATCCAGCGTCTCGTTGAGCACGTGCCGCCACTCTGGAGACATCTCCTCACGCGAGTACGGCTCGCCGGCACTCTTGTAGCGGCCGGTCCGGATGAGGTCGGCCTCAATGCCCAGTTTGTCCATCGCGCCTTTGAAGAACGTCACCTCCATTCGCAATCCCGTCAGGTTCAGGTACGTCTCGGGCTGCAGGACAATCCTGTCGGCAAGCGCGGCGACGTAATAGTCTTCCCGTCCGGCCACTTCCAGGAATGCCCAGACAGGCTTCCCCGACTCCTTGAACTTGGCAATCGCCCACCGCAGTTCCTGAGCTCTGGCCCAGCCGCCGGCCGACCAGTTGCACCGCAATACCAGAGCCTTGATGCGCTCATCGTCGGCTGCCGCCCGAATCGAGCGGATCTGGTTCAGCAGTGTGGGCGTGTCACTGTCCTGTCCGCCCAGCAGGTCGGGGATGTTGAATTCCACGTACTCGGGAATCGCACCGCTCAGATGAACCTCGAGAGCGGAATCGGGTTCCACGCGTGGACCGCTGCCGCCGCTGCCTAGAATTGCGAAGGTTACGATGCCGCCGAGGAACCACACCCCGATAATCGACCCGACTCCAACCAGAATTCCCTTCTTGAAGCTGCTCACTTGGGCCTCCCTCTGGCCATTGTAGTAGTCATCCGGATTGCCTGAATCCACGGTGCTGGTTTCGAACTCGAGTAGCGTGGCGGGCGTGGCCCGGCACTCGGAGCCAAGTTTCCCGACCACGCTCCACCGACGGTCAAGAGTGCTTGGGAATTCTCACTACCTTCGGGAGGGGCGGCACCTGGCTCGAGCAATACGGCGAGCGGATCGCAGCCGGCCCACGAGCGAACCGATGCGCGAAGGGTTGCTTGCACGCAAGTCGAGACCCCGGCACCGAGGTCCGCCAGAGTTCCGAAACCGGCATTAACACCTTCGATCCGTCCCTGTCCGAACGATGGGCGGGCGATCACGGGGTCAGTGCGGCCGCAAGCCTAGCGTGCACAGCTCGGCAATACGAGCAGCGAAAACGGCTACTCTATGCCCAGTTCGCGCATTCTCTCCGCGAGCCAAACCTTGTATTCCCTCAATAGTGCCTGGTCCTTGGGGCTCGGATACAGCTCGCTCGCCTTAAACTTGCCCGTTGCCAGTTTTCCCTTCGTCCAGACGTCGTGAAGCTCTGTGATCTTGGCTTGGCGAACGCAGTCCTCAACTAAGTGCGGAGGAACGAAAGTCAGGCCCTCCCGGTCTCCGACGACAAGGTCGCCCGGCATCACTGTCGTATTTCCGATCCGAACCGGAACGTTGATGCCCATCAGCATCACATCGCGGATGGCCGACACGTGGAAACCGCGCACGTACACCGGTATCCCGAGCGGGTGTATCCCGTCAAGATCGCGAATCGCCCCATCGATCACGAACCCTTGGCCGGTCGCGGCGTGAATTGCCGTGGCTAGGTTGTCGCCTGCGAAGGTTCCACCGTCGATTTTTCCGAACAAGTCCACCACCAGCACGTCCCCCGGCCGAAGGATGTCGATCACGCGCTGGTTGTTGTTCGCCCCGAGGCCCATCGCCTTGGCGTCCTCCTCGATGACCTCGTCGAGATCCGGACGGACGGGCATGAAGACAGCCGTGACCGCGCGCCCGAGCAGTTTCGCTTCGGGATGAACTATCTGCCATCCCCCGGCCCATTGATGCTCGAAACCAGCGCGACGCAGCGGTCCCCAGAGCATCTCCGAACTCGCCGTCCGGAGCCCGTCGATCAGGCCTTGCGGCACATTCGGTCGGCCGTCCTCGAAGCGCGCAAACGGATTGGCCCTGGTGTACTTGACCAGTTCCGCCTTGCCGAATCCGTCTACTTGCGCGTGCAGTGCGCCGACCAGACCCAGAACGACGGGCAATACAAAGTTCCGCACGCCGTGAATGTACCACGGCGAATGCATCTCCGGTACCCGGCCGATCTCACACTTCCCTTGACCAAGCGCATGCCCAGCTTCCGGATCAATCCGGCCTGTCGGAACGGGGAACCTCGCTCTGCTGCCGTTCCATCCGCTGGCCCGCACAGCTCAGGACATCCATCCTCGACCGCAGGTCGGCCACCCAGTTTGCCGGTCAGCGCTCGGAGCCGGCGGTCGGCCTCACCACTCGTTGTACGGAGTCCCCGCCAAGGATTCCTCGTCTGAGCCACTGCGAACGTCGAATAGGCCGGACTCCCCGCTCGGACCTGTGGCGGTGATCAGCTCCCAAGTGTCCCGGGACTTGGTGATGGGATCGATCGGGATTTCCCGCAAGTACCCCTCATCGACGAGGTCTGAGAGCGACTGCGGAGGAGCCTCCTTGTCGTAGGTGTACTGGTCAATCACGGACCGAATGGTCAGCAGGTTCGAGCGGAGCACACTCTCGCGGGCCCGCACGATCGCCGAAGAATAGAACGGTACGGCAATTGACACCACGGTGACGATTATGGTCAGAACGACCATCATCTCCAGAAGGGTGAATCCCCTCGTGGAGTGCGTTGCTCTCATCCCTACCACCTGTCGTAGGCCGAACCGTCCAAGGCGATTCCCGGGCTCAGAGAGTACACATCGAATACATTGCGGCCGTTCCAGCTGCGTGCCATCGGACTGTCGGACACCGACTGCATGCCCCACTCGCGCCTCCCGGTCATCGGGTCGACGGGTATGGCCCGCAGGAACCGAATCCGTTCGGGCCCTTCAGAGTCATCCTCGAGGCCGTCTCCCCGAAGGCCGCCGCTTCGGTCGTCGAACCCTCTGCTCGAGCCGAGGCCGCGGGGCTGCCCCAGTCCGGAGGAGCTTGCCCTGTCCAAGTCCCGACTGCCTTGGCGGCCGAATCGGGACTCCTGCGAGGATCGGTCGCTGCGCGACGGGAGGGATCGCATGCCAAGGGCCCTAGACTCCGAGATGCCTAGGGTGCCCATGCCAGCGGCCCGGCCTCCGAGTCCTTCAATGCCACC
>JAJDWM010000180.1 GCA_022825595.1 Bryobacterales bacterium
GCGTCGGGCCCAGATCGGTGTTGTTGACCAAATGAGCGTCGCGCGAGCCGGCTTCGACGGTGGCTGGATGGCGGACGATCAGGGGGATGCGCAGCGACTCTTCGTACATCCAGCGCTTGTCAATGTAGTCGTGCTCGCCCAGCATGAATCCTTGGTCCGATGTGTAGAGCACAACTGTGTTGTCCAGCTCGCCCTCGTTCTCTAGGAACTCCAGCAGGCGGGCGACGCCGTCGTCAACTCCCCGGACGGTGCGCAGGTACTTCTTCAGGTAGCGCTGGTAGGAGGTCCGCTTGTAGTCTTCGGGGCCCAAGGACGGGTCCACGAACATGTGGTGCCCCATGTTGCGGCGCGCGTTGCGCTTGCCGATCGACGTGCCGGCTCCTCTTGTTGCATCCGAGCCGTGGTTGGGCACTCTCCACAGGCTTGGAGGCTCGGGAATCTCGGCGTCTTCGTACAGGAAGTCGTAGCGCTCCGCATTCTCGAAGTTGTCGTGGGGGGCCTTGAAGTGATGCATCAGGAAGAATGGCCGCTCGCTGTCCGGCCGCTTCAGCCAGTCGATGGAGACCTGCACGATCACGTCCGTGGAATGCGCGGAGTCGTAGCCCGAGAAGCGCCTCGAATTGTCCGGCCAAGGCCGGCCCGTCCGGGACTCGCGCATGACGGGATTGAAGTACGATCCTTGGCCTGGCAGGACGCAGTAGTAATCGAAGGACGGCTCGCGCTTCAGGTGCCACTTGCCGACCATGGCGGTCTGGTAGCCGGCCGCGCGGATCAGGTTGGCCACATGCTGGCGATCCGCCTCCAAGTGACCGCTCAGGGTGGTGACTCGGTTTGTGTGGCTGTATTGCCCGGTTAGCAGGGTCGCGCGGCTGGGCGTGCAAATCGAGTTCGTGCAGAACGCGTTCTCGAACAGCATTCCCTCGGACGCCAGCTTGTCAAGCGTGGGGGTGGGGTCGAGCGATGCTAGCCTTCCGCCGTAGGCCCCCAGCGCGTGCGCCGCGTGGTCGTCGGACATCAGGAAGAGTATGTTCGGCTGGCTGGCCTCACTCGAACCTCCAGCGAGGCCCAACGCAAGCAGGAAGCAAATCGTCGGTCTAAGTGCAGCTCTCATCGCAGTCAGGTTAGCCCGTTGGCGTCAGCTGCCCCCGGAATGACGCGCCGGTTCCGCTAGTGCTCGCAGTTTCGACCCGACCGTGAGCAACATGTGGGAAGGGTGGGGCAGCGACGTCGTGACCGGGTGCGGCTTCCGGACTGGGAATCGAATGGCTCAGCGGGTCCCTTGGCGGCACCACTCGGCTTCTTCCCCTGGGTCGGGCAGGATCCGGCCAGCCTCCATCGTCCACGAACCGGGGGCTTCGCTAATGAATCCGCTGACCATCTCACGAGGCACGCCCGCGATCTGCGATACCCGGGTGAGAATCCCCTCAAGGATGTTCGCCTTCGTCTCTTCGGATCGTCCTGCCCGGTTGCCTCCCGCCACGAAGTAGGGCGTGCCATAGCGCACCTGCCCACTGCCGTGCGAGTCCGGGACACTGTCCCCAGGCGACGAGTCCATGAAGGCGACCTGCACGAAGCTCCTTGGTGCGGTCGAATTCCCGCAGTGCACGTCCGTAATGGCTACCGCTATTCGCTCACGCTGTTCGTACGTCAGTGAATCTTTTGGTGCCAGGCATCTGTAAAAGGGCATTGCAAGCGCTGCTCCGCGATCGGAGTGAACGAGATTATACAGCAGCTAATCCTGTAGGCTGACTCCGAACAATCGGCGCTGGCGGTTAGGACCGTTCTCACGTCGACCGCCGCGAGCAGGGCCTCCACTTAGCCGTGGGCGAGGTGTATGATGCGTGCAACCGACCGTAGCGATGACCGTACGCGTTTCAGCAACCGCGGTCTGCGCCTTCATCGCCGTAGCAGGCCTTCTTGGGGACGACAGGGTCGAGTTCTTCGAGAACAGCGTGCGCCCTCTGCTGGCGACGAAGTGCTGGACTTGCCACTCTTCGCAAACCCAGCAAGGCGGACTACGGCTGGACTCTCGGGAGGGAGCCCTGCGCGGTGGCAGCCGCGGGCCCGCCCTCAGCCCCGGGGAACCGGGGTCCAGCCTGATCGTGCAGGCGCTGCGCCACGAGGGGCTGCAGATGCCGCTTGGCGGGAAGCTGTCTGCGGACGAGATCGCCGACATAGAGGACTGGATCGCAGACGGTGCGGTCTGGCCCGCAGGTGTCGCGGACTCCATTCCTGGCGCTGGCTCGGCCGATGGGCCATCCACGCATTGGGCGTTCCGCCCGGTGACCGCCGGAGCGCCGCCTAGGGTCAGTGACGAATACGAAGGCTGGCCACTGAACGATGTGGACCGTTTCATTCTCGCCCGCCTGGAAACGAACAGTCTGATCCCGGCGAAGGAGGCCGACCGCCGCACATTGATACGCCGCATCTCGTTCGACGTGACCGGTCTGCCACCGCGACCGGAGGACGTTGAGGCATTCGCCCGCAGCGCGGCTCCCGATGCCTACGAAGCTCTCGTCGAGCGGCTTCTCGGGTCGGAAGGCTTTGGCGAGCACTGGGCTCGGCACTGGATGGACTGGGTGCGCTATTGCGAGTCTCACGGCAGCCAAGGGGACTTCCCGCTTCCGCACGCTTGGCAGTATCGCGACTACCTCATCCGGGCCTTCAACGCAGACGTTCCGTACGACCAGATGCTGCGGGAGTACCTAGCGGGCGACGTCCTGGAGGAGCCCCGCATCAACCTAGAGGAGGGACTCAACGAGTCCATCCATGGCACTGCCAACCTGCGCATGGTCGAGTACGGGTACGTCCCGGTAGACGCCCTCGACGACCAAGTCAAGGTCGTCGACAACCAGATCGATGTCCTGACCAAGGCGTTCCAAGGTCTCACTGTCTCGTGCGCCCGATGCCACGACCACAAGTTCGACCCGATCACGCAGGCT
>JAJDWM010000768.1 GCA_022825595.1 Bryobacterales bacterium
TTCGCCCGGGACATCATCTCAATCCTCACGCTCAAGGGTTGCAATGGCTCCTCCTGCCACGGCTCGCCAGCGGGCCAGAATGGATTCAAGCTCTCGCTGTTTGGCCAGGATGTCGCAGCCGACCACGAGATGATCGTCCACGCCCGTGACGGACGGAGGATCGATCTCCGGCATCCCGAGCGGAGCCTTCTGCTGCAAAAGCCGACGTTCGAAATCGCCCATGGCGGCGGGCGGCTCCTCACAACCGATTCAGAAGAGTATGAGTCGCTCCTGACTTGGCTGCAGCAGGGTGCCCGCAGCGACACAGGCGGAGTTCTCTTGGAGCGTCTCGAACTGTATCCGCGAGAGCGAGTCTTGGTCGGCGAATCAGCGGAGCAGAGCCTGATCGCAGTCGGACATCTCTCCGATGGCCACACCCGGGACATGACAGGCGAGGTCCGCTACTTCACCCGTGACGACGCGGTCGCCCGGGTCTCTGCGGACGGAAGGGTGGCAGCCGCCGACCCAGGCCTGACGACAGTCCTCGCCAGAGCGCTGGGCAAGGTAGCCACAGCCCAGATTGGAGTGGTACGCGTCCGCGCGGACGATGACTATTCCGACCATCGGTCCCGCAACTTCGTGGATACTGCGGTCCTCGGCAAGCTGCGGCAGCTGGGCGTCGAACCGGGCGGGCTCACGTCGGATCGAGAGTTCGCCAGACGGGTCTACCTAGACACCGTCGGCCTCCTACCAACCACGGAGGAACTGCGGGCATTCCTGTCGGACCCACGACCCGACAAGCGGGCGCTCCTAATCGACCAGCTCCTGGACCGGCCCGAGCACGCCTCGCACTGGACCGTCAAGTTCGAGGACTGGTTCCGCAACTGCCAGCTCCATTCGCAAGGCCGCTCGATGGGAGTCTTCAAGGACTGGGTCCGGGACTGGCTCGCGGCAGACCGGCCCTACGACGACTTCGTTCGTACGCTCCTGACAAGCCAAGGCGACACCATGCTCAACCCGGGAGCGAACTTCTGGCACCCGGCGACGGACTTCATGCTGAAGGAATTCAGCGTCGCCAAGGTCACTCCCACGGTCTCCCGCCTGTTTCTCGGCGTACGCATGGAGTGCGCCGAGTGCCACAGCCACCCATTGGAGAATTTCACGCAGGACGACTTCTACGGGCTGGCGGCTTTCTTCTCCCGGCTGCGTGTCAAGCACGGATATGGCGAATACCGGCGCACTTGGTACTTGTCCGATGAGGGCGAGGTCGAGCACCCAGCAACGAAGAGCCGCGTCGCACCGAAGTTCCTAGGGGGCGAGGTCCCGAAGATCGCCCCGGGCGAGGACCGCCGAGCGGTGCTTGCCGAGTGGATCGTCTCGCCCAACAACCCGTACTTTGCGAGAGCGACCGTCAACCGCGTCTGGTACGAATACTTCGGGACAGGCATCGTAGAGCCCTTCGACGACTTCCGATCCACAAACCAGCCATCTAACCCCGAGTTGCTGGACCGCCTAGCCGAGCACTTCGTTACGAGCGGATTCCGCCTACGGCCGCTCCACCGGGTAATCATGAACTCGCGCACGTACCAGCAGACTTCCAAGGGTGGCGACGCTGGACGATTGGCCGAGATGCTGTTCGCCCGCTATGTCCCGCGCAGGCTCGGAGCGGAATCGCTGCTGGACATGCTCGGTCAAGTCACTGGCATATCGCACGACTTCGAGGGCTACCCAAGCGGGACGTCTGCCAAAGACATCTACGTTCCCGATGGCCCCGATGACTTCTTGGTCACATTTGGCCTGCCCCGCCGCGACATCCTGAAGGAGCGGGTAGGCGCCCCAACCTTGGCACAGGCGCTGCACCTCATGAACGGCCCAGCGGTCCGGGGAAAGGTCGAATCGCGAGGCAACGTGATCGGCTCGCTGCTTCGGGAGGGGTGCTCAGACAGCGAGATCGTCTCGGCAATCTACGAGAGAGCGTACTCTCGCGCGCCGGCAGAGAATGAACTGGAAGGTCTGGCCAAGTTTCTCGAAACGGAGTCCGATGCGGGCCGAGACCGCCGACGGGCCCTAGAAAATGTCCTATGGGCCGTGCTGAATTCGAAGGAGTTCCAGCTCAATCACTAAGAGAGGAATCGATGCTCGCAGTTCGCCCACCCTCCAGCCCGGCCACGATGAATCGGCGCGCATTCTTGACCGCTGGATCATTGGCGTTCTCGGGCATCAGTCTGCCGAGGCTTCTCAAGGCCGATTCGGGCGCAAGCGAAAAATCGTGCATCGTGATCTTCCAGCACGGTGGCGCAAGCCAGCTGGACACCTTCGACCCCAAGCCCGAGGCGGTAGCGGACATCCGCGGGAGCTTCAAAGCCATCCCCACCGCCATCCCGGGCGTGCGGTTCACCGAACTCCTGCCCCGCTCGGCCCGAGCCGCCGGAAAGTTCGCGGTGATTCGCTCAATGCACTCGGACGAGGCGATCCACGAGCGCGCCCGCCAATACGTCTTCAGCGGGACCAAGCCCAGAAACGAGGTCCTGCAGCCCAGTTTCGGATCCACCATCGCGAAGGAGTGGGGCCCTCGGCGGGGCCTGCCGCCGTTCGTGTCGATCCCTCGCTCCGACATGGCCGCGGAGGCAGGGTTTCTCGGGCCGACGTACGACCCGTTCGTTAGTGGCGACCCCAACGCCGAAGGATATGCCGTCAAGGACTTGACGCTGCCCAGTGGCATCAGCCTTGATGAGGCCCGTTCCCGGACTGAGCTGCTTGGGGCACTGGACCGACGGTTCCGATCTGTAACCGAGTCGACCTTGGTCGATTCCATGGACGAGTTCCAGCAGAAAGCCTTCGATCTGATCTCCTCTCCGGCCGCCAAGGAAGCATTCGACATTTCGGCGGAGCCCGACCGCTTGAGAGACGCCTACGGCCGAACGACGGTGGGCCAGGGCGCACTGCTCGGCCGACGGCTGGTGGAGGCCGGTGTGCGGTTGGCGACCGTGTTCCACGACGGCTACGACACCCACGTCCGGAACGAGCCGACGCATCGGAGGATTGTCCCGGAATTCGACCGGGCGTTTTGTGCATTGCTGGACGACCTCGAGCAGCGAGGGCTGCTCGACACAACCCTTGTCCTGGTGGTCGGGGATTTTGGACGCACGCCGAAGGTCAACTTCTCCGGAGGACGCGACCATTGGCCCGGGGCCTTCTCCGTCGTGCTGGCAGGAGCCGGCATTCAGGGAGGGGTAGTGATTGGGTCGACGGACAAGCATGCGGCTCATCCTGTCGAGCGACCGGTCAGGATTGAAGACCTCGGAGCGACGGTCTACCAAGCCCTCGGAATCGAATACCGCAAGAACTACCATGCCAACGGCCGACCGATCGCAATCAACAAGGAAGGCCAACCGGTTCGCGAGTTGTGGAGCTAAGTAGTGCGGAGGGTTGGGCTGCTGTGCTCGCTCGCTCTGTCGGCAGCTGCGACGTCCGCCGAAGACCTTGCAACGGCCTCGATTAGCCAAGTCCTGCCACTGGGTGGGCAAAGGGGAACGACAATCGAACTGCGCCTGCTGGGTCGATACCTGTCCAACGCCAAGTCCGTGGAATTTGATTCCGGCGACTTTCTGTGGCGTGCCGCAGGCGAACCGAGTTCGGGACGCCTCGAAGGACTACTCTCGATCGCGTCGACCGCAGCCCTCGGAACGCATCGGTTTCGAGTGCGAACGCTGGAGGGGTACTCAACGTCTGCGCTGTTCAACGTTGGCCAGTTTCAGGACGTGCGCGAGGTCGAACCCAACGACAGCCTTGCAGCTGCCACCGTAGTCGCGAGTCTGCCCGCGGGAATCCACGGCGGTTTGGACGGAGCCGCCGACATCGACATCTTTGCGATTGACGTTCGGGCGGGCGACCGGTGGGTTGCCGACTTCAGATCGATCGAATACGGCTCGGCGGTCGAAGCCAAGATGTTCCTTCTGGACGTCGACGGGCACATTGTTGCGTTCAATGATGACCGTGATGATTATCTTGAGACGCCCTACATAGAGCACACATTCGCAGGGGCTGGCCGACACTACCTGAAGATCGACCAATACAGGGGACCGCGGGGCTTCAACTTCGGCAAGAATTCCACTTATTTGCTTCGAATCAGCCGTCTTCCCACGATCGACCATGTGACGCCCCTCGGCGCGACCGTTGGCGGCACTGCCACTCTCACACTGCGGGGACAGGGTCTGGGCAGTGTGCAGGAGGTGTACCTAACACAGCTCAGAGGAGCGGAGCACGCCCGGATGACGTACCCGTACACAATGCCGGTACGGTTCGCGGACGACTCGCAAACCAGGGAGGGCATCGGACGGATCGAGGGAGAAGTCCTCGACCGGAATGGGACATCGACCCGCGTGAAGTTCTCAATTCCCGATCGCGTTGCTCCGGGGCTCTGGCGAGTCTGGGCAGCCGGGCCAGCCGGAATCTTGGACGGTCCGCCCATCGATATGGACCGCTTGCCGGACTACAGCGAGGCCAACGCTTCCGAGGCGGACTGGAGGCCCGGGGGATATGCGATCAATGGCGTCCTCAGCGAGCCAGGAGAACGCGATGTGTATGCAATCCATACGGTAGCCGGGCGTCCGCTGCACTTCTGGACTCTAGCGGCGCAGTTGGGTGTTCCGCACTTGGACCCCGTGGTAAGCCTACGGGACGCGAGCGGAAGAAAGCTGGCAGAGAACGACGATGTCGTCGCCGGCCAAGGGACCCTAATTGGCAACCCTGACAGCAGCCTATTCCACACACCCGAGCGGGATGGCGTGCTCTTCCTGACGATTCAGGACCGGACGCAGCGCGGCGGGCCAAGTTACCAGTACCGGCTCAAGGTACAGGAGGAGCGACCGAGCTTTCAACTCTTCACGACTCCGGAGAACTTCTCCGTGCCACGAGGTGGAGAGGCGGTGATCAAAGTCCATCTGGTTCGCGAGAGTGGGTTCGAAGGACGTGTCGCAGTCTGGTTTGAGGGGATGCCGCCGGGCGTCGACGCCCCGATGGCCGAATTCCGGGAAGACCAGCTGTTCGAGCCGAATGCCGACGGGGCAGACATGATCATTCCGGAGATTGCGTTTCCCATCGCAGCACCAGAGTCCCTGCAGCCCGGTGTCTATCCGATCCGGGTGTTCGGCGCACCGGCGGGGGCCAGTTCCGGCCCGCTCGACTCCTCGGTGCAGGCTGGCTCGACGATGACGATGGGGCCATTGTTGGACCTTTGGAATTTCGTCAGGCGCCCCCTTCCCAGGATCGAAATGACAGTCTTCGATCCACCGACGGCCCGGCTCTGGTCCGATCAGCGCACACTGACGCTCTCCCGAGGGGGAACCGCCACGGTGTCTCTGAAGACGGCTGGCCAAATCGGCGAAACCGACCTGCGTGTGCCGGGCCTGCCACAGGGCGTTGAGTTCGAGTCCACGGCCCATGCGGAATCTCTCACAGTCGTCCTGAGAGCGTCAGAGTCTGCAGACATCGGAAGCTTCGACATCTCAGTCGAGACGCGGACAGGCAGACGCTGGGCGGCCACGGATCTCATCGGCCTTACGGTCCGGCCATCGACCCCCAAGCGTGCCGGGCGATGAAGCCAACCGGATGCATGTATGATCGCAGTTCGAACCCGAGCGGGTAGGAAAACTAGCATGATAGGAAACGTCACCAGACGCCACTTCTTCTTCGGTAGCCTTTTGGCTGGGGCAGTACCGGCTGGCGGCTACGGGGCCGTCCCATCCCTCAAGAGGATGGGGTACAAGTCTCCAAACGAGAAGCTCAACGTGGCAGCTATCGGGGCAGGCGGACGCCCCGCCCTAGTGCTTACGCATTGCGAGACGCAGAACATTGTCGCGCTCGCCGACGTGGACTGGGAGCGCGGCGCGGAAGGATTCGCCTACTGGCCCAAGGCCGCTCAGTACAAAGACTACCGAGTCATGCTCGAGAAGTCCGGCAAGGACATCGACGCAGTAGTTGTGGGCACTCCCGACCACACTCACGCCGCGTGCGCCTTGGCCTGCATGCAAGAGGGGAAGCATGTCTACGTCGAGAAACCGCTCACGAGGACGGCATCGGAAGCGCGCCTGCTTAGGGAAGCTGCCGGGCGGTACGGCGTCGCAACCCAGATGGGCAACCAAGGCTACTCCCACGAAGCCACGCGTGTTGCTTGCGAGATCCTTTGGTCCGGTGAGATCGGCGATGTGTCCGAGGTTCATGCCTGG
>JAJDWM010000229.1 GCA_022825595.1 Bryobacterales bacterium
TCGAAGGTTCCACCGGCTCGCCATCAGCTTCGCCGACGCCGATGCGCTGATGTCCGGCACACCAGGCGTTGGGCTTCAACCGCGAGCCAAGCTCGACCTGGACGACTTCCTAGAAGGCCGAGGAGCGGAAGGCGTGCCACAGGTCTTCAGCCGCGATGCACGGAACATCCTGATCGACTTGCTCCACCAGGCGTGGGAGATGTCCGCGCAACACCGCGGTCTGTTGCCTCGGAGTTTCGTCACAGGCGACTGTTGGTTCGTGCCACTCGGGTTGTACGAGCAGGACTGGGGTCGCTTCGTCGACGAACATCGGAAGCCGCGTCGGCGCCAACTGGCAGGCCACAGCGACGCGAGGAAGGTCGACTGGCACTTTGGCGTCTCGGCCAGAGTGACCATTGCCGAACCCAGGCATTTCGCGCTGCGCTCCCACGTGGTGTTTTCCGTGGATGGCGAGCCCCTAGAGGGCCGCCGCGCGCAACTGTTGAGGAGGAGCTTCTGCAAGAGTTGGTGGAACGCACGATGGCGCGACATGCTCCGCGGGTTCGTAGCCAATCTGGCCGGCGGTGCCGAGGAAGTCGAACTCCCGCTCAGCCCGGATGCCGCGTTGCCTATGGCCACTACTCCGATGCGCCTCCAATCCCCCGTGTGGGTAGAAGACGATGACGCCTCACACTCGGACGAGGAATCTGAACTCCCGCGCGACGTGTCAGATCTGAACGGAAGTGACGAACGGGAGGGCCAACCATGACACGCAAGTCAAAAGGAAGTGCACCGCATTCGCCTGCTGCGGACTACGACCTTGAGTACATCGAAGAGCCGAAGTTGCTCTTCGGTCATGGTCAGGCCACCGAGAACCCGAAGGATGGCCTATTCCTGTTCGGGCCCGTGGAGGACACGGCCAATCCCGCCGAGATGCGCATCGGCGTTGTCGGCACGCCTCACGGACTCTCGCAATACAGGATCTGGACATCTACCATCCGAGGCTACATCCCGCCGAAGGCAGCCGATCGTAGCCATCACGTAGGCTGGCCGGGCTTCCAGGCAGTTTTCGGCGCGCAGTGGCCAACCGGACCGCTGGCGGCCGTTGCCCTGAGCGAAAAGGCGGTGCACGACACTATCCGGATTTCTGATCCGCATGAAGCCGTATACAAGACCGTCGAGCTGTTCGCCGACCCCATCCGCCGGCATTTGCGCGAGAGCGAGGCGCCGCCGTCAGTGTGGTTCGTAGTCATACCAGAGGACCTTTACCGTTATGGAAGGCCCCAGTCGTCGGTCCCTACCGACGAGCGCATAGCTGGAGATCAGTACCTCAACGCGGCGACCGCACGGACCATACTGGGCGAAGGCTCCCTGTTCTCCGAGGATGTCGAAGCCGCGCAGATGTACCGCTACGAACGGAACTTTCATCATCAGATGAAGGCTCGACTACTTGACACCAAGGCAGTCGTTCAGATCGTACGCGAGACCACTCTTGTACAACCACCGGAAGGAACCAGAGGCGGGCGTGCATTGGAGGACCCAGCCACGGTCGCATGGAACCTGTGTACGACGGCGTTTTTCAAGGCTAGCGGCCGGCCATGGCGTCAGGCTCGCGTCCGACCCGGCGTTTGCTACGTCGGCCTCGTCTTCAAGCGGCACGACACGGACCCCGATAGCGGCAATGCCTGTTGCGGCGCGCAGATGTTCCTGGACTCCGGCGATGGCCTCGTGTTCCGAGGGGCTGTCGGTCCCTGGTACTCTGAGGACCGTAGAGAGTTCCACCTGAACCGCGAGAACGCAGCCGAGCTGATGTCCCTTGTAGTCGACTCCTACCGGAAGAACCATGGAGAGGCCCCGGCTGAGCTTTTCATCCACGGTCGCAAGCGTTTTGATGACGCTGAATGGCAGGGTTTCGTTTCCGCCGTCCCGAAGGGGACTAACCTAGTGGGCGTACGCATCACACACGGCAACGGACTCAAGCTGTACACGCAACGGGAGATGCCGCCTCTACGCGGGACGGCGTTACCGATCACTAATCGACGCGGTTTCCTGTGGACCAAGGGGTTCGTCCCGCGACTGCGAACCTACCCCGGCTGGGAGGTCCCGAGTCCGCTCTTCGTGGACATTCACAAAGGCAATGCCAACATCCGCACCGTGATGGAGGACATCATGTGCCTAACCAAGGTGAATTTCAACGGCTGCATCTTTGGCGACGGCCTGCCCGTGACGCTCAAGTTCGCTGACGCCGTCGGAGAGATCCTGACTGCTGCACCGGTGGGCGACCTGCCGCCCCTGCCTTTCCGGCATTACATATAGCGACTAAGGCGGACCTCCACCAATGCCACGCCTTCGTTGCCACAAGGAGTCAGAGTGACTAGAGTATTCGTCAGCTTCGACTACGACCACGACAGGGACCTATACGGTAACTTGGTGGGGCAGGCAAGACAGCAGGACTCGCCATTCACCATCACAGACCAGTCGCTCCCGAACGCGGTCCACAACGGCGATTGGAAGAGACAGGTCAGGACGCGCATTCGCCGGGCCGATGTCGTGGTCTTTATCTGTAGCGCCAATACGCACTCCGCCAAGGGGGTGGAAGCTGAGATGTCGCTCACGCACGAAGAGGGAAAGTCCTACTTTCTTTTGGCCGGGCGCAGTCGGCAGACGTGTAGTAAGCCCCGGAACGCGAGGTCCACCGACGCAATGGAACCTTGGACTTGGCCGAACTTGAAGAGGCTGCTCCATCGAAGATGAAGACACACAACCTGTTCATTAGTCATTCATGGGCGTATTCGGACGCCTACGATAGGCTCATGGCGCTGCTTCGCAGGCGGCGCTACTTCGCATTCAAGGACTACTCGGTACCACGCGATGACCCGATCCACAACGCGCGGTCCGCCAAGGCCCTCAAGGCGGCGATCAGGCAGCAGATGGCACCATGCGGCGTGATGTTGGTTCTCGGTGGCGTCTACGCCACTTACAGTAAGTGGATCGATGAGGAGATCGGCTTGGCGCAGACTGGCTTCCAGGAAGCAAAACCAATCATAGCGATCAGGCCACGCGGCAACACCAATATGTCGACGACGGTCCGAGATGCGGCCACCGTAGTAGTCGGATGGAACACGGAGAGCATCGTGGGGGCTATTCGGAAAGTCTCTTGATGGAGGACATAGAACGCAGGGAGCTGCTCGAGATGTACCGACTGCACGCCGAACTCGCTGATCGTGTGAGTCAGCGCCGCGAGGGCGCCAACCGGCTGTATGCCAGCTTGCTTCTGGCCTCGGTCCTGTTCTTGGCTGCACTGTTTCGTTTCGGCGCTGGTGACCTGCGGAGTGACCTTGTCGTGATCGTGGTCGGTCTAGTGGGAACCGCGCTGTCTATCTCTTGGTTGCTTGTCATTCGATCATACCGGCAACTCAACAGGGGCAAGTTGAGTACATTACAGGATCTTGAGGAGCGACTTGCCTACCCTTTCTTTCGGTTGGAATGGGAGTTCCTAGGCAAGGGCGACAACAAGCGCCGGTATTTTCGGCTGACCCAGGCCGAGGCTGTGCTGCCTTGGATGTTCCTCGCGCTTTGGAGCGCCGTCGTACTCGTGCTCTCGTGCCAGTACTTAGCCCGGATCGCTCACCGATTTACTGTGTCGGGCGATACTGTTGACTATCGGGCATGTGCTTTCGGCTAACGATTACATCACGGCATGGGTATAGCGGTTGTTCCCGCCGAGGAGGGTATCCGGGTTGCCGCGAAGCCCTGTT
>JAJDWM010000564.1 GCA_022825595.1 Bryobacterales bacterium
GGGATGTCCTCGCCGTCGAAGAGCACCAGAAAGACATGTACGCTGACGACGGCGTAGAACAGCCCCATGAACCGATGGGTCGCGATCCAGCGGTGATAGGGAATCTTGCGGTTCAGCGTGATGATGATCAGCAGGGTGAAGCCGATCATCGCGATCAGGCCGAAGAGGTCTATGGGCAACTCCTCTTCCTCCTCTTCCCGGCTGGCTGCCTCGGCCGGCGCGGGCGTTGCCGCGCTCCCTTGGACGGACACGGTGCCGGCTGTCTCGTCATCTTCCTCCGGCCCTCCCGGCACGGTCGCGAAGTGCGCCATGAACAGCAGCATGGCGGCGACGCCGAGATGCTTGTGCAGCCGGTACATCCGATCGAGGCCCCCGAACGATGTCTCCACCGCGCGAGGGCGCGTCGCCAGCAGCATCCCCAGAACCATGCAGATCACCGAGCAGGAACCCGCAAAGTAGGAAAACTGGGCGTCCAACGGCAGGCCCGCCGCAATCACGTGATGCCAATACAGCGCAGAATACGCGGCAAACCACACCGCAACGGCCCACATGCCTTTTCGCATGTTCATCCACATACAGTAAGCGCTCCATTTCGCCTGAGACGATCAACAGACCCAAGTGCTGACGATTACTTCCCTGCCCTCTCTGATTGGCGTGGCCTCTCGCGGGACCTCATCCTGTTAAGGGTGGGGCTGTCGCGTTTGCGCAGGTGCAGCACAGCGGTTATCGCTACAACCCCATCAACAGGTCGCGTAGCGCCTTCATGGTCGGCTCACCATTGGTCAAGGCAGGTGGCGACCGCCCGCCAAGGAGAGGCAGTCCGGTGTAGGCTTCCCGGTCCCGGCGAGCGGTCGCCTTGGGCGGCCTCTGTTGGGTAGCGCGCGAGGCCGCTCATTACCAACAACATCTTCTTGACGGCGGCGAACGCTTCGCCGGCCTGAAGCCGGTAGAAATAGATCCCTGACGACACGCGCTGCCCGCCTTCATCGGTGGCTTGCCATCGTCTTATCTCCATCGGTGCATGGCGCAACAAGGTGAAACTCGGCGATCCCTTTTTCGGTAGTGGTTGCGTTTGAAATGTAGCCGGAATCGCCCGATTTATGGCATGGAGATTGCCATGCTCACTCCATCAAATACCCAACGCCAATGCGGATCTTTCCCTCGCCATCTGATCGGGCAATCTTGAGGTTCCCGCCGCGTTGGATCTCGTATTTCGTCTTGGGCTGGGCTTCAAGTCCCGTATGTACGCATCGCTATCGCGCACACAGACGGTCTGAAAAAGATAAGATTCCTGTGTGAGATATGTGTGAGTTGACAATCTTTTTTCGTGAGTTTAGTATGATCATTTGTTAATTGTGTTAAATTTTTAGGTATGATTGGCCTCGCCAGGGCCTATTGCGCCTCGAATCCCGTTGTATCACTTAGACAAGGCCCGACTACAACCACGGGTATCCCGCATCCTGATGGGGGGGATGAGTTGAAAAACACCGACGAGCGTGACCAACAAACAGAGATGCCGCGTAACCGCCTCTCCCAGCTGAGCGAGGCCAGCCTCCGCATCAACGAGAGCCTCGACCTCGACACGGTATTGCAGGAGATTTTGGATAGTGCCCGATCACTGACCGACGCTCGGTGCGGCGTGATCGTTAGCTTGGACGGTAAAGGGCAGGTGGAGGACTTTCTAGCCTCTGGCCTGACGGACGATGAGGCCCAACAGTTATTTGCGATGCCCGAGGGGCTGAAGATCTTCGGATACCTAACCACCACTTCAAGGCCACTGAGAGTCCCGGATCTTACCAGCTTCCTAAGAGCACAGGGCCTTTCCGAGTTCCGTCCGCCCATTGAGATAAACGTGCGCGCCTGCTTGGGAGCTCCGATTCGCCACCGAGGCGAGAATGTGGGCCATATTTTTCTGGGAAAGAGCGAACCCGGACAGGAGTTCACCCGCGAAGACGAGGATACCTTGGTCATGTTCGCGTCCCAAGCGGCACTGGTTATCGGCAACGTTCGCAAGTACCGCGACGAGCGGCGAGCCAGAGCCGACTTGAAAACGCTGATCGACACCTCGCCGATAGGCGTGGCGGTCTTCGACGCCCGAACCGGCGTGCTGGTGTCGTTCAACCGGGAGGCCAGAAGGATTATAGGGTGCCTACAGACGCCGGGATACCCCGTGGAGCAACTCCTCGACGTGCTCACCGTCCGGCGTTGGGATGGGAGCGAGGTGTCTCTGGACAAGGTCTCCCTTGCGCAAGTGTTTAGCACTGGCGAGATCGTCCGCGCCGAGGAGATCGTCATGCAGGTCCCCGACGGTCGGTCGGTGACCACGCTGGTCAACGCCACGCCCATCCGTTCGCAGGATGGCGAGGTGGAGTCGTTCGTCGTCACGCTACAGGACATGACCTCGCTGGAGGAGTTGGGGAGACTGAGGGCCGAGTTTCTGGGGATGGTAAGTCACGAGTTGCGCGTTCCGCTGACCTCTATTAAAGGCTCCGCAATCACCCTGCTGGACGACTCATCCGACCTAGACCCCGCCGAGCTGCGCCAGTTCCACCAGATTATCGTCGATCAGGTCGAACACATGCGTGAGCTGATCGGCGACCTGCTGGACGTGGCGCGCATCGAGACGGGCACGCTGCCGGTTACTCCCGAACCAGCGGAGATCGCCACCTTGGTAGACCGGGCCAGGAACACCTTCCTAAGCAGCGATGGAAGGCACGACCTCGACCTCGACCTTGCGCTGGACCTGCCCCCGGTCATGGCAGATCGACAGCGCATCGTCCAGGTCCTGTCCAACCTTCTATCCAACGCAGCAAGGCACTCATTGGAGTCGTCCGTCATCCGGGTGACCGCCGTGCGGGAGGATTTCCATGTGGCTGTAATCGTCGCCGACGAGGGCCGAGGAATCTCCGCCGAGCGGTTGCCGCACCTGTTCAGGAAGTTTTCCCGCGCCGCCGACGAGGACGGGGAACGCGAAATTGGCGGTTCGGGTCTGGGCCTTGCCATCTGCAAGGGCATAGTGGAGGCGCACGGTGGTCGCATCTGGGCTGAAAGCGACGGGCTGGGCCAAGGGGCGCGGTTCACCTTCACCATACCGATGGTCGAAGAAGCCGGGAGCGGCGCAACAACCCAGGCCCCTCAGCACGCTACCCGCTCGCAGCAGGAGGCGAGCGAGGGAGTCTGCGTTCTGGTGGTGGACGACGATCCGCAGGCACTGCGGTACATCCGGGACGCACTCTCGGGGGTGGGCTTTACGCCGATAGTGACCGCTGACCCCAAAGAGGCTCTCCTCCTCATGGAGGAGCAAAGGCCCCACTTGGCCTTGCTCGACATGGTGCTGCCCAACACCGACGGCATCGACCTGATGAAGGACCTCTGCCGTATAGCCGCCGTGCCGATAATCTTCGTCTCTGGGTACGGCAAGGACCAAGTCATCGCCCAGGCCTTAGAGATGGGCGCTGCTGACTACATCGTCAAACCCTTCTCGCCGACGGAGTTGGTAGCAAGGGTTAGGGCCGCCCTGTGCAGGCAGGCAGACCCTTACCGGGCCGAGTCATTGGAACCCTACGTGCTGGGCGACCTGACTATTGACTACGCCGAGCACCGCGTGACGGTTGCCAACCGGCCAGTGGAGCTAACCGCCACCGAATACGAACTGCTCTTCGAGCTTTCGGTCAATGCTGGACGGGTGGTGACCTATGACCGGTTGTTGAGAAGGGTATGGGGCCTGACCACCTCTAGCGATATGCAGGCGGTCCGCACCCTCATCAAGACACTCCGCCGCAAGCTGGGCGACGACGCGAACAGCCCCACATATATCTTTACAGAGATTCGCGTCGGCTATCGGATGCCGAAGGGACAGGAACCCGGACAGGGGACAGGGTAGCTGTGGCAGTCTTGCGTCTTACCATAGCTTTTTGCATGGCGAGGACGAATCCTAGCGCACGGTCGAGGACCTTTCTTCGTTGTCCTAGAGGCGCTACACAGCGGGGCTAGTTCCCCACTTTTGGGATGTCTGTGGGCGTCGAGTGCTTGGCGCTAAAATTCGGTAGTGGGTCAGTTTGAAATTCAGCGGACGCGATCGCGGCGACCGGCAGCCAGCAGCCGTCGAGAAGGCACAGGACTTGCTTAGTTGCCATCCTCCTCGCTCCGCTTTTTTCAAGATTTTTGCCAAGGGGAGATCGTGCTTATTTCAATCACTAAGATTCGACTAATTTCCTGATCTCTCTATAAACAATATCTATTTTCGCCGTTCCGTCATGACTGAACAAATATTTTAAATTTTTCCTAACGGTAGAAGACTCCACCGCTCTTTCTTTTGCAACTTTTCTTATGGCTTGTTCTATTGCTTCCGATAAATTCTTTTCTTCCATGCCTGCAAAAATATCCTCAGCATAGTTGCAGACCCAAGCAAAATCAAGCCATTGCTTTTCGTCTTTTTCCATGTGTGCCCCGTCTATTCTTTCAGGAGGTAGTCCGTGGATAGGAAACTCTAGTCATTTAGCTACTCTCGCTCATTATTTTCAAATCTTGCGTTTAGTTCGGAAAACAGCAACGCCGCAGTATCGAGAACTTCGTCCGCAAGCGTCGTTCCTTTTTCTGCCCATGACGCCACAAGATGTAAGGCGACCGAAGCCTTCCAACCCTCCGGTAGGTCGAGCGCCTGACGTTTAGCAGCGGCCTTAATCTGACTCGGCAGGCTTCCGGCCGAGCGGTCCCCCTGATCGAGTTACAAAGCCTTGCCCAAGACTGCTTCAAGTCCGGGAATGATAAGTGCCTCGCCTAAGATATCCTCTATCTCGACCCCCTTCCCAGGTTGGTTCAGCACGTCATCCAGCATAAGAATCCTGGAGTTATGATCGGCATAAAGCTCTTTCATCAGCACGTTTCGACGAACCCGTCCAGCCTCGTCGCCATCAAGAAGGACCAAAGGCCGGACTTTCTCACTCAGGAACAGCGAGGCAATCCACCCGACGTTCTTTGTTCCGCCACAGAACATGATATAAATATCGTCTGGTAACGACGGCCGACCTGATTTCGCGCACTGCTGCGACAGCGCTTGCAAGTAGTAGAAGTCGGTTATTCCCTCTACCAATACGTTCTTGCGATGCTGAAAAAGCCCGCCAATCATCGCGTATCCGGCGGCGGCCTGAAGCGGGAAAATCGTCTCGCGATCCTCCGGCCATGTCTCAGCCGTGATGCGCGAATGACCGGTGTCGTCCTCCTTGACCGGCCTGGTTCGATGCAGATGTTCACCGTCGATCAGGAAGGGCGAGTGGGTTGTAT
>JAJDWM010000305.1 GCA_022825595.1 Bryobacterales bacterium
GCGCAGTGACGTCGCCGCTGAAGTCGATCGTTCCTCTGGGGCCTCCGCCCAGTTCGGGCTGCCAATGCGCCAGTTTCAGCAAGATGCCGTCGAACCCGAAGCGCACTTGGTGCGATCCGCGGATCCATGTGAAGTTCTGGCTGGTTGTCCAGTTCTCTTCGACTCGCGACAAGGGTTGCCAACCGGGCGCTCCGAGCCGGGTATAGGGGCCTGGTTGGATGCGTGGGAAGCCGATTTGGCGTGGATCCGGCCCGCCCAAGCCTGGAATACCTAGGTTGAAGTCGACTCCCAGATCCGTGGGATTCACGAACTGGTCCTGCCTCCAGTAGCCGAACACGCCGTCGTAGAGCAGCGTGGGAGTAAAGGTATAGGTGTGCCCGAATGTCGCGAGGTTCACGTAGGTCTCGGCATTGCCCGGACTGCCTCCAGGGGCCGGTCCGCCCGCTTCTCCGAAGATAGGCGTTCCCGAGACCGGGGCATCCATGAAACCATACTTGATCCAATTCGAGTATTTCGCACTGACGTTGAAATTGAGCTTCGCATCATAGTACGCCCGATCGAAAGGCGGTGCGCCTTCGGAATGAAAGTTGTTGCTGGTTCCGGGCTGGTTCGGCTCCGGGATATAATCCTGAATCCGCCTAGATATAGGCGACTGCAAACTCAGCGGAATCATCTTATTCGGAAACAGGACCCGTCCGGTACCATCTGCGTTCCCAGTATAGGGATTGTAGATGTCATTCCCATAGGCACTGAAGTCACCCATTCGTTGATCCATAGTCGGAACTTCGTCGCCGGTTCGGTTTCCAGCCACATTCTGCGAAGTATTGTCATAGCTGAAGAAGAAGAAAACCTTGTTCCTCATTAGCGGGCCACCAAGCGTTGCACCGTAGTTCTTGAACACGCTGTCGGGCTTGGTCGCGGCGAAGTAGTTGCGGGCCCGGAGATCCTGATTATCGTAGAACCAAAAGGCCGAGCCGTGGAACTCGTTGGTCCCCGACTTTGTTACGACGGTCGTTGAGGCCCCGCCCGAGAGCCCTTGCTCCGCGTCGCCCGATCCGGTTGTGATTGTCACAGCCTCGATGGTCTCGGCAGGGGCGATGTAACCGGCATGGTGCGGCAGCCAGACATTGATGCTCGCCGCGCCGTCAATCCGCGTGACGTTGTTGTTCCTGTTGGTGCCGTTGACGTTGGTACTCAATGCTCTCGCGGGCGTGTCGAGAATCGAATTCTGGAAGCGAGCCGGAGTCGCACCCGGGACAAGATTCACCAAGCTCTGGTAGTTGCGGAAGTTCGGCAGGGGAAAGCTCGTGATAGCTTCCTGCGTGATCTCGGATCGCGTGTCGGCCTTCTCGGTCTGGAGCTGCGCCAACGTAGCCTCCACCGTCACCTGTTCCGTCACCTGACCCAACACGAGTTCGACGTCGACACGCGCGACCGCGTTGGCCGTGACCGTGACGCCCGCTTCCGTGTGCGTCCGAAAACCGTCGGATCCGACCGTCAGGTCGTATGTCCCCGGTTGGACGTTGACGATTCGAAACAGCCCGTCGCCGCCTGTGGACGTCGCGAGCTCCAACCCGGTCGCTATGTTGATTGCCGAAACCTCGGCGCCTGGGACAACCGCTCCCGTGCCGTCAGACACCGTCCCGACTAGAGAGCCGTACAGGACCTGGGCATGCGACGGCACCGCAAACAGCAAGGTGGCGGCGATTGTGATGATTGACCACTTCCCAATCCTGGAAACGGGTCTACTCATGATTACCCTCCGATGATCGCTGGGCTGGACCCCCCGTGATAAATGCCAGCCCACGACTTTCCAGCGCCCGACCAAGTATTGATCTTGGGCCCACGAGTGCCCTTTATGATCGCACTGCCCTTTAGGGTTGTCAAACTCTCTCCAGATCTCTCGGACAGGGATTCGGACTCCGCTGGCTCTCCACCTGCCATCGATGGCGCTCGACCTCGAGACGTGCCTCGCAAGCCGAGGTCGTACGCGTCCAGTCGACGCCCAGAATAAGAAGGGGCGTCCGCAAGGGCGCGCTGTTCGGAATTCGTTCATCGATAGACTTGAACACGAGTAGGTTCATGTCATAATCTCATAATATTCAATAATATGCTTTGTAGTTTTCTTATTTCTACGCTACTGCGGAGGATCAGGAGGTCGCGGCACGACAACTGCGCTTCGCTCATCGGGGAACCGGGCGTGGCCAAGACCCAGTGGCCAATTCTCAGGACAAGCACCGATTCGCACAAGACGGTCTAGCCCGGACTCCTCATTCCTGCAGTTCGGGCGTACGGTTAGGCGGACAGTATGGCTTGGCCGATTCACTTAGAGGCCGCCAGCTGCCGAAATGATTCGGATTGGCACCGCTCCGCCTGGTCAAGCCAAGCCCCTAGATTTACATTGTTAAGGGATCGGGGCGAGTCCGAACAAGTGGCGGGCCACAAGGAATCGCACCTAAGCCTGCAGCGAGGAAGGAGACTCAGACGCCCAATCACTGAGCATCGGGTGTTGGGGGGATGAGCGCGGGGCTGGACCGCCCGACTGAAGTCTTGTCGCGGAGAGTTAGGAGCGAATCCGCCAATTGGGCACTGCTAGCGTCCGGCATTGCGGTCTTGGCCAGCGGTGTCATGGCATCCGAGGCCGCCGGCTGGTCGTGGACGTCGGCTACCTATACAGTGCCGAACCGCTCCGGGAAGGAATTGCACCGGTCATGGCGCCGAAGCGCCTGCTAGGCAAGAGCGCCGACCGAGCACGAATTGTGCATGGGCCAGACTGAATGACATCGACTGCAGGGCAGGGGGGCAGCGAGATGTTCAGCACCACCGGGGAGTCGAGTGGAAACGTGCGCTGCGACCCGAACAACGGCCTGAATCTCTGGTCGGCTGACGTGTGTGCGCTTCAGCCACGGTCTTTGAATTGGCCGCTGGAGCGGTCGATGTGGAGGAACATCGCCATGGGCATGAACCGGCCCAAGGCTGATCGGCGAGCTACGTGAACCACGGAGCCGCATACGACGCAGCCGAGATGTCCCACCAAGCATTCGAGGGCCGGCACAGTCTCCCCGACACCGCGGGCGCGGACGCTTGGGTGCCCGCTCCGACCTCGGCCCACCCTTTGCGTCGCCACGGCCCGGGTGGCTCAGCCGATTCCGCAGATGGGAGGGATGGCCTGACAACTCTGACGGGACACACCTGTACAGATCCTGCGATCAACGCGTAACAAGACGGCAATACTGCCGTAATCAAATCGTCAATCTCTCGTAACCGCACGACAACACTCGACAGATACCTTCAAGTCTTGGGCTACGGCCCTTCAACGAAAAGGGAGGGATATGAAACGGCAATCACGAATCCGCAACGGAGACTTTGGCTTTGAGGGGCAGGAGCCCCGCCGCTCGTGCAGCGAGACCTTTGACGACATCCTCGCCAAACGCGTAGGTCGCCGTGAAGTGCTGCGCACAGGAGCAATTGCGCCGGTCTTCTGTATTGGGGCAATCGCAAACCTGAAAGGCAGTTCACACGAGAGTTCATTGAGTTTCTCGCCAATCAGCGGAAGCAGTGCCGATGAGATCGGCGTTCCCGATGGCTATAAGTGGTCTCCGCTCGCCGCATGGGGGCAGCCATTGACGGCTAGTGCGCCTGCGTTCGACCCGGATGATCTTGACCCCGCGGCCCAGCGGCAGCAAGTAGGGTACAACTGCGACTTCTTGGCTTGGTTCGACTACGTCCACGGCTCAGGGATCGTGGGAGTGAACCATGAATACACCAATCCTGGACTGATGTTCTCCAACTATTCCGCCGATACCGCAACCAAGAGGCAAGTGGACTATGAGATCGCGGCCCACGGAGTGTCATTCCTGTTGGCCGTCCGCAGCAGCGGGGACCAAGGGCCCAGCTACCGGCACTACCCGCACAGCGCATTCAATCGGCGCGTCCACGGCGAGACACCGATCGCGATCACCGGGCCAGTGGCGGGACACGCACTCCTGCGCACTGTGGAGGACCAAGCCGGCACGCGGGTGCGAGGCACCTTCAACAACTGCGGCGGCGGCATCACTCCTTGGGGAACCTACCTGACCGCGGAGGAGAACTTTGATCAGTACTTTGCCAACAACTACGCAGTCCGCAACGGAATGGCCGAGGCGGCCAACGCACGCTTCGGGGTGCGCGAGACTGGAGGACGTCGGCCTTGGTGGCGGTACCATCGTCGCTTCGACCTAGCATACGAGCCCAACGAGATCAATCGATTCGGGTGGATTGTCGAGATCGATCCATACCGACCCCACGCAATGCCCGCAAAGCGGACCGCGCTGGGTCGTTTCAAGCACGAGGCCGCCGCAACGACGCTCTCGGCCACGGGCAACGCCGTCGTCTACTCGGGCGACGACGCACGGTTTGAGTACGTGTACAAGTTCGTGTCCGACGGCACGTATGAGGAATCGGACCGCAAGGCCGCGATGCGTCTGCTGGACAGCGGAACTCTCTTCGTAGCCAAGTTCAACGCCGACGGCAGCGGCGAGTGGCTGCCCCTGACCTATGAGAATGGCCCGCTCAACGCGACCAATGGTTTCGAGAGCCAGGCAGACGTGCTCCTGTTCGCAAGGCAGGCCGCGGACTTGCTGGGGGCAACCCAGATGGACAGGCCAGAGGACATCGAGGCCAACCCCGTGACCGGGAAGGTATACGTGGCGCTGACGAACAATACGCGCCGCCAAGCCGGCGACGAGACGGCGGCGAATCCCAGAGCACCGAATCCGATGGGCCACATCGTGGAGATCACCGAAGCCGCGGGCGACAACGGAGCCCAGACCTTCAGCTGGGAGATATTCATGCTGTGCGGCGACCCGGCCGATCCGTCCCAAGGCGCCTTCTTCGCCGGGTTCGACACATCCATGGTCAGCAAGATCGCCAATCCGGACAACTTGTCCTTCGACAGGCAGGGCAACCTGCTGATCGCGACGGATGGCCAGCCCCGCACGATTGGAATCAACGACGGGATCTTCTTCGTGCCTACCGAGGGTGTGGAGAGAGGCTTCAACAGGCAGATCTTCAGCGGGGTGGTCGGGGCCGAGTGTGCCTCCGTAATCATGAACCCGCGACAGGACTTGATGCTGGTGTCGATCCAGCACCCGGGTGAAGGAGGAACGCGCGAGAACCGAATCTCGAGCTTTGGGGGCTCGAGTGTCAACCGTCCAACGGTCGTGGCTGTGACCCGCACAATGTCACCCTTCAACATTGGAGCCTAACCGGTTGGGAGGCTCCCCCGGCGCGGGCCACGCAACGGGCCAGGCCACCGCGGGGTGGCCTGGCCCTCCTATGTTTGGGTAGTCCAGCGGGACCGGTGCCAGAGCGAGAACAAGCGCGGACCGGCCCGCGACCGCGAGTCCAGCCTGGGCGGGTCTGGGATCTTCTCGTTGGTGCTGTAATGGTGCTGATCTATGGGACGGCTGTTCAGCGTCAAGAACTTTGGCTGCCGCACGTCGCAGTCTGACGGCGCCGCAATTGCAGCAGACCTGGAGTTGCGCGGCCTCCGCCAGAGCCACGACCACCTGACCGCAGACGTAGTCGTGGTGAACACGTGCACGGTCACTGCGGAGGCAGACCGGGATGCGCGAAGCACAATCCGGAGGATCCGCCGCTCCAACCCGGACTCGACGATCGTAGTGACCGGCTGCTATGCCCAGCGGGACCCACACGCACTAAAGGCGATCCAGGGCGTGGACATGGTCGTCGGCAATTCCCACAAGCACCGGCTCGGTGGGCTGGTCGCTCCGCCACTGGTGCAGATAGAGAGCCCGAAGCCAGCAAACGTCCCGTACCACGGCCAAGTCCGAAAGGGAGGGGTAATCGTCGGAGACATCCGAACTCGGCAAGTACTCGACAGCGCCTCGGCAAGTGCTCAATTGGGCCGCAGCCGTCCAAATGTGAAGGTTCAGGACGGCTGCGACAACCGCTGCGCGTTCTGCGTGATCCCGGCCGTCCGGGGTCGCAGCCGCAGCGCGCCCGGTGAGTCTGTCGTCCGCGAGATCCAGAGGATGCAGCGGCGGTACCCGGAAGTGGTGCTGACGGGAATCAATCTCGGCAGGTGGGGCCGGGACTTGAACGGTCGGCCACGGCTCGCTGCACTCGTGCGCCGAATCCTTACAGAAACCGAAGTGCGCCGCGTTCGCCTCAGTTCAGTGGAGCCGATGGATTGGTCGAAAGACCTCCTGGATCTGGTTGCCTCCTCTCCAAGGATCGCGGATCACGTCCATGTTCCCCTGCAGTCCGGCTCCGACGCTGTACTGGGGCGCATGCGACGCTGCTACCGGTCCGGGGACTACGCTTCAAGGGTCAGGCACGCCCGCGCAGCCATGCCCGACGCCGCGATCGGCGCGGATGTGATGGTCGGCTTCCCTGGAGAGACCGAGTCCGAGTTTGAGGAGACCCGTTCGCTGGTGGAGCGGCTGCCATTGACGTACCTGCACGTTTTCCCGTACTCGCCCCGGGACGGGACGGAAGCGGCAACGCTCGGCCGTCAGATCCCTAAGGCGGTAAAGCGGCAGCGAAGCCGCATTCTGAGAGAGCTGATCCGGCGCAAGAACTTGAAGTTCCGCGAAGGTCTTCTTGGCCGAACAGTCTCGGCAGTGGCGCTCGGTACCAAACAGGCCGCCAGCCGCGCCCTCACCACTAACTTTGTCCAGGTTGACCTTTCCCGGTCAGTCTCCGGCGCACCCAAGCTCCTTCAGGTCCGCGTCGATACCGTCGAGGACGGACGCACCGTCGGCCTGCCCGTGGCCTGACTGTTTCTGGCTGGACGCTGGGGTAGAATTCTCGCCATGCCTGCCGATAACTCCGCAGAAGTGCGCGACAAGGCGGCGCGGCACTTCCCGACTTGGGAGAGCGGCCGCCTCCCCAGTGCTCCTGAGTTCGGCTGGAGGCAGTGGAGACTGCTGATCGGGCCCGGCCTGCTGCTCGCCGGGAGCGCCATCGGCGGCGGGGAATGGCTCTTCGGCCCAATCGTGACAGCCCGTTACGGCGGACAGCTCATGTGGATCGCGACACTGAGCATCTTGCTGCAGGTGAGCCACAACCTGTCGATGATGAGGTACACCCTCTACACCGGGGAGCCGATTCTGGTCGGCTTCTTCCGAACGAATCCCGGGCCGCGATTCTGGGTGTTCTTCTACCTGCTGCTCGACCTCGGCGGGATCTGGCCGTACCTTGCTTCGAACGCGGCCGTCCCGCTGGTGGCTGCTTTTCTCGGGGACCTGCCCGGAGAGGAACACCAAGATGTGCTGCGGTGGGTCTCGTATGCGGTCTTTTCCCTCGCCTTCGTGCCGCTGATCTTCGGCGGCAAGATCTACAACACTGTGGAGAAAGTCATGGTCACCAAGATCGTCCTGGTCTTCGGCTACCTCGGCTTCATCTCGCTGTTCCTCGTGAGTTGGGACACTTGGACGGCGGTGTTCACCGGATTCGTGCAGTTCGGCTCATTCCCGGATCAGGAGGTTGACTGGGCCACGCTAGCAGCCTTCGCCGCGATCGCCGGAACTGGCGGAATGAGCAACACCGCCTTCTCGAACTACGCCCGCGACAAAGGCTGGGGCATGGGCCCGCTGGTGGGTGCCCTTCCCAGCATGGTCGGAGGAAAGAAGGTCGAACTGGCCCACGTGGGCAAGGTATTCCCGATCAGCGACGAGTCCCTGCGGCGCTGGCGCGGCTGGATGCGCCACCTCTTGCGGGACCAGCTCGGCGTCTGGTTCTGGGCCTGCATAGTAGGGATGGCGCTGCCGTCAATGCTGTCGCTGGAGTGCATCGCCGGCGCGGAAGTCCAAGGGCACACCGCCGCAGCCATGACGGCCCGTGGAATCGCGGACCGGTCGGGGGAGATCTTTTGGTTCCTGACACTGCTCTGCGGCTTCATAGTGCTCGCGCCGGGCCAGATCTCGGATATCGACAACATCATCCGTCGCTGGACCGAAGTGATCTGGACCGGAAGCCGGCACGTCCGGCACATGGGCGGCAACGAGGTCAAGACGATCTACTACACGATCATGGGCCTTTACTTCCTCTGGGGCTTGATCGCCCTCCGGCTGACGCCTGACCCGCTGTTCCTGGCGATCGTCACGGGAGCGCTACGCAATCTCGGGCTTAGCGCCACAGCCCTGCACGCACTGCAGGTCAACCGCAAGCTTATGCCCGCAGCCCTGCGGCCCCCGCTGCTGATGCAGGTGGGCCAAATTGCGTGCTTCCTATTCTTCCTAGGCATTTCCGGAATCGCCTTCTACCAGCAGGTTGCTTCGGTCGGAGCCCGCTGACCGACCACGGCGGCCGGTGGAAGACCGCTGCCTGAATCGTTACAGTAGGGTGGCGGTCACGCTCGCACGAGAGCCCGGCAGACCGCTCCCAACACAGATGCTGACCCGACGGAGACTTCTTGCTGCAGCCACCGTGGCTCCATTCTGGCCACGAACTGTCCAAGCCGACTGGCCCCAATTCCGCGGGCCGGGTTCCACAGGCGTACCGGCGGACGAGGCCGGATTGCCGCACAGGTGGGACGCGGCGACCAACGTGGCCTGGCAGACGAAGGTCGACGGAAGCGGGTGGTCCTCGCCGATCGTGTCTGGCGAGAGGGTCGTGCTGACTTCCGCCGAGACTGGGGGCGGCCACGCCACCCCGAGAGGGGGCTTCTATGAAGGTGCCGTCGAGAGCCCCAAGCCCGACGAGGAACACCGTTGGCTGGCGCACTGCCTAGACCTCGGGACAGGGAAAGCGCTATGGGCTTCGGAACTTCACCGGGGCGTGCCAGAGGTGGGCCGCCACCGCAAGAACACCTACGCCTCGGAAACGTGCGTCACGGACGGCAAGCACATATTCGCCCACGTCGGCGACCTGGGGACTTGGTGCCTCGACCTAGGCGGCCAAGTGGTCTGGTCGAAACGTTGGCGACCGGTCCGGACACGATGGGGCTACGGCACTGCATCCTCCCCCGCGCTCCACGAAGGACGGCTCTACATCACCAATGACAACGAAGACCAGTCGTACTTGGTGGCATTGGACAAGGCCACAGGACGCGAAATCTGGAGGGTTCCGCGCGGCGAGCCGACCGGATGGTCGACCCCTATCGTGTGGCACAACGAGATGCGGACGGAGATCATTTCCATGGGCCGCAACAAGATCCGGTCCTACGACACCGACGGGACGTCCCTCTGGGAGCTGGGCAGACTCTCGTCCCTCGCCATTCCGACACCTTTCGCAAGCGGAGGTCTACTGTACGTGACTTCCGGCTACCACAACAGCCAAGAGCGGCCGATCTACGCCATCAAGCCAGGGGCATCCGGCGACATCACACTTCCGGAAGGCCAGACATCGAACAACTACATCGTGTGGAGCGTGCCGCAGGGCGGCCCCTATCATCCTTCCGGGCTGGTCTACATGGGACTCTATTACACCCTGTTTGACCGGGGATTCCTGACCTGCCACGACGCACGGACCGGTGAGGAGGTCTATGGCAAGCAGCGTATCTCCCGGGAATCGGGCAACTTCACCGCCTCACCGTGGGCCTACGGCGGGCACATCTTCTGCCTGGATGAGAACGGCACGACTTATGTTGTCGAAGCAGGGCCCGAGTACAGGTTCTTGCACAGCAATCCCCTCGGAGAGATGTGCATGGCCACTCCGGCAATCGCCAAGGGCAGCCTGCTGATCCGCACACACTCGCAGTTGTACAAGATCTCGGGCTGAGAACGGCCGGGGCCGCCAAGCTCAGGCATCAAGCGTCCAGGGCCTGCGGTAGGGCTTCGACAGGGCCGAGTTCGCTTCTTGGTCATCCCTGACGCTCTCCGCGGTCGCGTCCCAGCGCAGTGTGCGGCCCAACCTTGTCGCGATGTTCCCCAAGTGGCAAAAGACGGCCGTAAGGTGACCGATTTCCACGTCGGCGTTCGGGCGTTCCCGGCTCTTGACGCAGTCGAGGAAGTTCCTGATATGGAGCGCGGTTAACTGCCGCGAGGCGTTCTCAGGACGCACGTCACGGTCTTGGACCATCGCGGGCGGGTTGCCCTGCCACTGCTGTCCACGAATCGCATATCCCCGCCTGGAGACCTCAAGGTCCCCCTTCGTCCCGTGGAACGTCAGGTACGCCCCGCGCGTGCCGTTCATCTCGCGAACGGACCAAGTCAGCACACCCCCCTCGATCTCGTAGAGCACCTGCTGCACATCCGGCGTCTCGCCTCCGTCGCGTATCGCGTACCGACCGCCACAGCCAGACACGCTCAGCGGGGCATCGCACCCCATACCCCAGCGGCCAATGTCGATGTTGTGCGCGCCCCAATTCGTCATCTGACCGCCGGAGTAGTCCCAGAACCACCGGAAGTGGTACATGCCGCGCAGCGGGTTGTATGGCCTGCTCTGGGCAGGTCCGAGCCACAGGTCGTAATTGAGGTTCGCCGGTGCCTGACCGTCGGGCGGGGTTCCGAAGCCGGGCATCGAATTCCGCTCTAGGCCAGCCTCCACGTGGTGGACGGTGCCGATCTCGCCCTCGCGCAGGAGCTGCACCGCCTCGGCGTAGTGCGGTCCGGAGCGCTGCTGGCTGCCGGTTTGGACGACGCGCCCATGTTTCCGCGCTGCCGACACCATCGCCCGACCCTCCACGACAGTGAGGGAAAGGGGTTTCTCTACGTACACGTCCAATCCGGCCTTGCACGCTTGGATAGTCTGGATCGCGTGCCAGTGGTCGGGGGTGGCTACCAACACGGCGTCCAACGGGCGGTGCTGGAGCATGTCGCGGAAATCGCGGTAGGCCTTGGCCCGTCCGTCGGCCGCGCTCAATGCACTCTCCAAGTGCGGCTCGTAAACATCGCATACGGCGGCCGGCTCGACGTCAGGCTGCCGCAGGGCTTCTTTCCAGACTGGCCCTCCTCGATTGCCTGTTCCGATGGCGCCCAGATGGACCCGGTCGTTGGCCCCGAGAATCCGGGAATAAGAAGCCGCGGTGGCCGCGGCAGTGGCGATGGCTTGGCGACGGTTCATGCGTGGATCAGGGCAGCCGACGGCCGCCTGTCTAAGGGTAGGGCATCAGATTCCGCTCCCTAGCAGTGCCGCGTTATGATGCGCAATGCGCCCGGCGCCCAGCGCTGCGCCAAGCCGTAACCGAGCAATGCCGGTCCGCGCCCTCATCCTGCTGACGACGTTGGCGGCCACAGCAGTCGCCGACGAGCGGCCCAACGTCGTGCTCGTGCTCATCGACGATCTGGGCTACGGCGACCTCAGCTGTTATGGGAACAACGCCATCACAACGCCGAACATCGACGCGCTGGCGGCGCAGGGTGTGCGGTTTGAGCAGTTCTACGTAGCATCTCCGATCTGCTCCCCTTCGCGCGTGGGAATCACCACCGGTCAGCACCCATCCCGGCACCTCATCCACTCCTTCCTGAACTCACGGCACCGCAACAGAGAGCGGGGGATGAGGGACTACTTGGACCCGGCCGCTCCAGCCGTAGCTAGGACCTTCCAGAACTCCGGCTACGCGACCGCCCACTTCGGAAAGTGGCACATGGGCGGCGGGCGGGACGTCGACGACGCCCCGCTGCCCCAGGCTTACGGCTTTCAGGAGTCGCTCGTGTCCTTCGAGGGGCTCGGAGATCGCATTCTCCCTCCGGGAGGACTCTCAGACCAGAGCAGAAAGCTCGGCCAAGGCACAGTTGTCAATGTGGACAAACACGAGATGACCGGGATCTACGTCGATCGCGCGATCGACTTCGTCCGGCGCAATCGGGAGCGGCCTTTCTATGTGCACGTTTGGCTCAATGATGTCCATGACCGGTTCTACCCCAAGCCCGATCTGCTCTCCAAGTTCGAGCGATTCTCCGCCAATCCTTACCGACAGGAGTACTTCGCCGTGATCGACGAGATGGACCGGCAGATGGGAAGGCTATTCAGGGAGATCGATGACCTTGGTCTGGGCGAGCGAACGATCCTTGTGCTGGCCAGCGACAACGGGCCAACCGCCTGGAAGCGCTACTACGACGAGGGCTACGACCCGCCGGGGAGCACGGCCGGCCTGCGCGGCCGCAAGTGGAGCCTTTACGAGGGCGGGATTCGGGAGCCTCTGATCGTGCGATGGACGGGGACCGTGCCCAAGGGCAGGACCAACTCCAGGACTGTGATCAGCGCGCTGGACCTCTTTCCGACCTTCTGTGAACTGGCTGGCATCGGCAGTGCGGCCCGCAGCCTCGACGGACTCGACATGAGCGCCGCGTTCCGTGGTGCGGAGCCCCTTCGGTCGGGAGCGCTGTTCTGGGAATACGGCCGGGATCCAAGCTACTTGCGGCCCGGGCTGGAATCCGACCGCAGCCCGGGCCTCGCTGTGCGCGACGGCGAGTGGAAGTTGCTGATGAACGCGGACGGGGGTCAGGTCGAGCTGTACGACTTTCGCGAGGGGTTCGACGAGACTGTGAACTTCGCCGCCGAGCGGCCAGCAATCGTCCGGCGCCTTCGCGCGTCCCTGACCGATTGGTGGAACACGATCCCACAGGCGAGGTGACCTTCTAGTGAGACCGATCATCGACGCGCATCTGGACATTGCGTGGAATGCGCTGTCTTTCGACAGGGACCAACTGTTGGAAGTCGAAGAAGTGCGGGCCCTCGAAGCCGGCATGAGCAGTGCCTTGCGCGGACGCTGCACAGTCAGCATCCCGGAGATGCGGCGCGCCAACGTACGCGTTTGCCTAGCAACCGTGCTGTGCCGGGCGCTCCCTTCAGAGATGCCCCAGATGGAAGGCATCATCGGGGATGTCGGCAGCCGGGGGCACGGGGAAGTTATCTTGCGGGAGGATCTCGACTTCGCTAACCAGACGATCGCGTGCGCCGCAGGCCAAGGACAGCTGGCCTATTATCGGCTGCTAGAGAAGTCCGGGCATCTTCGCTTCGTCAATCGCAGAGCCGACTTGGATGCGATCTGGGACGCGCCGGACGCTCCTCTTGGAATCATCCTGAGCATGGAGGGCTGCGACCCAATCGTGGATCCGGGGCAGGCCGCTTGGTGGTTCGCTAACGGACTGCGCACCGCTTGCCTTGCGCACTACGGGCCTAGCACGTACGCAATGGGCACCGGCGGCGACGGTCCGCTGACCGAGAGGGGCAGGGAACTGCTGGCGGAGTTCGACCGCTTGGGGCTGATCCTCGACCTGGTGCACACCGCGGACACAGCGTTCGACCAGGCCCTAGACCTGTATTCCCGGCCGGTGTTCGTCAGCCACGGAAACTGCCGCGCATTGGTGGAGCACGACCGACAGCTATCGGACGGCCAGATCCGAGCCGTAGCTGCGCGGGACGGCGTGGTCGGCGTAGTCATGGACGAGTGGATGCTCGTTCCTGGCTATGTTCGGGGGCAGCCCGGGCGGCCCCGCGCGACTATGGAGTCTGTCGCGGACCATGTCGACCACATTTGCTCCGTAATCGGCAATTCCCGGCACGTCGCCATCGGCAGCGACCTTGACGGCGGCTTCGGCACCGAGCAGACGCCAGTGGACCTAGAGACAATCTACGATCTGCACGCTCTTGAAGGGATCCTCGCGCGGCGCGGTTACCGGGATGGCGACATCGACGGCATCATGAGCGAGAACTGGCTCCGCTTCTTCCGCACCAACCTGCCCGCCTGACACAGGTCGGATCGCCAAGGCCGGAAACCGCCAACACAATCAAGTCCGCCCGGAGTCATCATTCGCCTGTACGGCGACGGGTAGGTATCGGTCGCTCCCGGCTGGTCAGCCCAAGCAGCGGGCGACTCCGGTCAACAGAGCCTGGCAAACGGACCGTGACGGGTCCGAGCGCTGTATCGGGGTCCTCAGGCCGCGCCGCTGGCGGCCTGAAGGGCCGCACTGTAGTTCGGGTGCTCTGTAACTTCCGGCACGTACTCGGCATGGACGATGGTGTTGTGAAGATTCACCACGAAGACGGCCCTCGATTGGATCCGGAGAGCATCGATCATCGTGCCCCATGCGCTGCCGAAGTTCCCGTCCTTGTAGTCGGAGAGAGTGGTGACCCGGTCCACTCCGGCGGCGCCGCACCACCTTTTCTGGGCGAATGGCAAGTCGCAGCTGACGCAGTACACCGACACCCCATCGAGACCGGTGGCCTCGTCATTGAAGCGCCGGATCTGTGCATCGCAAACCGGTGTGTCGAGGGATGGAACGACGTTGAAGATCCGGACGCCGCTGGTGTCATCCAGCGTTACGGCGCTGAGGTCGTTCCCCGCAAGCGTGAACGCCGGAGCGGCGTCGCCCGGGGCCAGCCCCTCGCCCAGCAGGTCGAATGGATTTCCCTTGAGTGTGGTCTGTCTGCTCATGCGTGTTCCCCTCGGTTGGCGAACTCCTAACCTAGCAAGCAGCAGCGGTAGGGGTCAAACCTCGGCCTGAAGCGGTCTCGAGTCGCCCGAGGGAGTCTCGCCCTCGAGCGTGCACAGAACCGTGCGTGAAGTTCTCGCCTCACACGGCGCTTTCCAACCGGCGCCTCCAAGATGGGGAAGGGCTTTGCTTGTCTCATCGAAGCCTCCCCGCTTGCGGCTGCCTCCTCGATTCAAGCCGGTCGAGGCTGCCCCTGCGATCCAGCCCCATCACAGAACCTTTCCAGCTAGCAGCAGCTACTCCGCCCCTATTCGCCACCTCCGTGCCGGACGCCGCCCCAACAGCAAGCAGGCACTCCACGGACTCTTCCCGGAGTCACACACCACCTCCGGTATTAGCGCCGCCGGAAGTGTGTTTCGACACGTCTACAGCGGTTCACCTGAGTCCGACTCCATGATCCTCCCCTGACAGAATCTCGCCCTGCCTTTTTCCAACTCGCTCACCACCGAGCCTCTTAGCCCCAAGCGCAGTGGGTGGATTGGATTCTCCGCCTGCACGGTGGCTCCGGGGAGCCCTTCCCAACCTCTTACGCAGACTGGCTGCGGGAGTGCCTCCGCTCTTCTTCGCGCCTTCGTGGCAAACGCGTACGACTTCATGTTGAGGGAGTTGAGGCCGTTCCGGCACGACTCTCGGTCGAAGGGTGCGGGTCGGGCTCCGTATGCCCATCGCCGCTATTCACGGGCAGATGGCCGACCACGTCACGCATAGCACGTTGTCTGCCGCGGTCAAATCCTCAGCGGCTTCCGTGCGGCTAGCGAGCCCTGCGGCAGTGGCGCACAGCCAGCCAAGTTCGCAAGGCGTCCCGGTCAGCCGCGCCCTAGAGCCTTGGATTGGCTCTGCGGGCATTGGGATGTGGGCCGGCTGGCCGCTGAGCCGAGGTGGCGCTTGCCAATCGCGCAACTGTTGGGACTTCGTGCGTTCCGCCTACTCAGGGCTCTTGGGCACTTCCTCCCACGCGCCCCACGCGGGAGTCCTCCAATCGGCCGGTCAGGATGCTGCAGCGCAGGCGAGGATCGCGTTGGCCCCGGCGACCGCCCAGCACATGCGCTACTGATGGGGGTGGAAGGACTCGTTAGCGGTTTAGTTCAAGGGGCCCTTCACGTGGAAGCGCTTCAACCCATCTCGTTACGTCCAGACACCGCTCCGACGCCATCCAGCTGGAGGTACAGGTAGCCGGGCGGGCTTCGCACCCGCTGGGAGCCAATGCCTGAGCACGGCGCACATTCTGATTGAGCGCAAGCCACTCGGGCCGGTCTTGTAGCGCATAATCTACTCAAGGTGAGAACGACGCTCGAGATTGATGATTCCGTGCTGGAGTGCCTGCGAGAAGAGGCTGAACGGCGAAAGACCACAATGTCGGACCTTGCAGACTCGATGCTTCGGATCGGACTGGCAATGCCGGAACACTCCGGATCGGACCCGAAGCCCCTGCTCCCGCTTCCTACCTGGCGAAGCGGAGGATTCCGGGTCGATATCGCCGACCGCGAGGCGCTCTATCAAGTGTTGGACGAAGCGTGAGTGCTGGTCTTCGATACCAATGTGCTCGTCTACGCCGTCGACGAGGATTCTCCGTTCCACGACGTCTGCCGCGATTTGGTGTCGCGGGCTCGCAGGAATGGATCGCAATCGTTCGTCACTTGGAGCATTTGTTACGAATTCCTGAGGGTAACGACGCACGCGAACGCACCAGTATCGCCGTGGCCCTTGCTTTCGGCTGTCGCCTATCTTGAAGCACTCCTGTCATCGCCGGGCTTCCAAGTGTTAACGGCGACACCAAGTCACGCGGCTGTGCTCGCCCAAACTGCCTCGGAACACCCAGATGCTCGTGGCAATCTTGCCCACGACCTGCACACTGCGGTGATAATGCGCGAGCACAGAGTAACCAGAATCTGCACGAGGGATACCGATTTTGACCGTTTTCCGTTCCTGAACGTCGTTGATCCGCTGAGCGAGTCGCTCGACTATTAGATGCATCCACCACAGCAGCCCGACGGGGAGCATCTACGGATGTTCCGCCGGGTCGAATCGGGCGAAGGAACCTCACCCTCAGGATCTGGCAGAACCGTGCGTTTAGGACTCCCCTCACACGGCTCTTGCAAAACAGCCCCTCCAAGATTGAGGGAGTGCTCTGCTTGTTTCATGTAGGTCCTCCCAGCTTGCGGCTGCCTCCTCGATTGAAGCCGGTCAAGGCAGCCCCTGCACTCCAGCCCCTTCACAGAACCTTCCTTGCTACTGAGGGCTACTCCGCGGCTGTACGTCACCTCGGTACTCTGCCGCTTGCCGGCCGCCAGTGACGTCGGCGTGGCACATTCCCACGTTGCACGCAAGCGGGCAGGTCGAGTTCTGGCCGCCTCCGCTCTTGACGCCGCCGGAAAGTGCTATGCAGCATGGCCTCTGGAGAACCTCCGCTCGCTTCTGCGCCTACTTGGCACCTGAGTCAACGGGCGGAACGCCCGGAGAAGTACGCGAGTACGACGAAGCTCGACCGGATCCGACGAAACGTAGCGCGCTTCCAACGAGGCCGCTCTCATGGCTCCTGTGCTCGACTTGACGCCATCCGCCACAGCCCAATAGATTCAAGGTAGGGGCGTTTAGCAGAGCGGGCACCATCCGCCACCGTAGACACCCGCCGACAACACGAGTATGGAAGCCACACCTGAGATCCGACAGTTCGAGGCCGAGACGAAGCAGCTGCTCGACCTCATGATCCACTCCTTGTACACGGAAAAGGAGATCTTCCTGCGCGAACTGATCTCGAATGCCTCAGACGCGTTGGACAAGCTCCGGTTCGACTCGCTGACCGACGAGACGCTGACGCCCGAGGGTCATGAGCCGGAGATCCGCATCCAAGCCGATCCCGACCGGCGCCTGCTGACCATCGAGGACAACGGCATCGGCATGACCCGGGTAGAGGTGATTGCCAACATCGGCTCCATCGCCCGGTCTGGCACTCAAGAGATGCTCGAGCGGGTCGCGAAGGCCAAGGAGGCCGACGAGACGCTCGAGATGATCGGGCGATTCGGCGTTGGGTTCTACTCGGCCTTCATGGTGGCCGACGAAGTCCGGCTCGAAACGTGCAGGGCGGGTACGCGAGAGTCCACGCTCTGGAAGTCCAGCGCCGACGGAACTTATTCGCTGGAACCCGGCGACCGCCGCTCCACGGGCACGCGCGTCACGCTTCGCCTCAAGCCGGCCAACAAGGATTCCGGGATCGAGGACTACACCAACGATTGGACGCTCGCCGGCATCGTCAGGCGCTACTCGAACTACATCTCTTACCCGATCCGCCAAAGGGTGCGCCGGCAGCAAAAGGAGGGTTCGGAAGCGGAGGGCATTGTCGGTGCGGACGGCAAGACGGCTTACGAGGACAAGACTCTCAATTCGATGAAGCCCATCTGGACGCGTCCGGAGTCCGAGGTCACCGAGGAGGAGTACAGCGAGTTCTATAAGCACATCGCCGGCGACTGGAACGATCCGAGCCTGCACATCCGCTTCAAGGCGGAAGGAGCCTCGGAGTACGAGTCCGTCCTGTTCATCCCATCCGAAGCACCGCCGGATCTGTTTGTGTTCGGCTCGGACTTCGGCCTGCAACTGTATGCCCGCCGAGTGATGGTCACGGAGAGATGCGAGGAGGTTCTACCGCACTTCTTGCGGTTCGTGCGCGGAGTCGTCGACTCCTCCGATATTCCGCTCAACATATCGCGGCAAACGCTCCAGGAGAACCGCCATCTGGTTAGAATCCGGAAGTTTGTCGCCAAGAAGGTGCTGGATGCCTTGGCCAAGCTCCAGCGGGAGGACGGCGAGAAGTACGGAGACCTGTGGGGCAAATTCGGCCGGGCGATCAAGGAGGGCATCTCGACGGATCCGGACCAGAAGGACCGCATCGTTCCGCTGCTGCTGTTCGAATCGTCCAACGACCCGGACGAGCTCACGTCCCTGAAGGACTATGTGGCCCGCATGAAGCCAGGCCAGACATCGATCTACTACATTACCGGCGAGTCGCGCGCGATTGTGGCCAACTCTCCGGTGATCGAGGCGTTCATCAACAAGGAGTACGAAGTCCTGTTCTTGACCGATCCGATCGACGAGTTCGTGGTGGTCGGCCTATCAGAGTTCGACGGCAAGCCCCTGCGCTCGGTCGCGAAGGGCGACTTGGACATTGACACGGCGGATGCGGCTACAGACGCCAAGGAGGACCGCAGAGCCCAAGAACAGCAATACACGTCCCTCTTCAAGGAGATGGAGAAGCACCTGGAGGACAGTGTCAAGCAGGTGAGGCTGTCAAGCCGCCTGACCACATCCCCAGCCTGTCTGACGGTGGACGAGCACGACCTGAGCCCGCAAATGGAGCGCATGCTGCGAGAGCGCTCGCAGGACTTTGCGAGGCCTCGACAGAAGCGAATCTTGGAGATGAACGGTTCCCACCAAGTGGTGCAGGCCCTGCAGCAGCGATTCGAGAGGGACAGCAGCGACCCTGCGATCCGCGATTACGCTGAACTTCTCTACGGCTATGCGACCTTGGCCGAAGGCACCGAGATCGAGAATCCCGGACCCTTCAACAAGGCGCTCGAAGGGCTGATGCTGCGGGCAGCGCAGGGCGGCGCTCCCTCCACATCCCAAGCGGAAGGGGCGGATGGATGATCATGACGGCCCCGGATGGCGCGTCCCGTGTTTGACGCTGACAGCGGGAGCGTGCGCGTGGCCCGCTTCCGGATCGGAGAACTCGTCTTCCACAAGCTCTTCCGCTACCGGGGCGTCGTGTTCGACGTGGATCCGGTCTTCACCGGCAGCGACGCATGGTACGACCGCGTGGCGCTGTCGCGGCCGCCGAAAGACCGCCCATGGTATAGGGTCCTAGTCCACGGTGCTTCCCACGAGACCTACGTTGCAGAGCGGAATCTCACGAGAGACTTGAGCTCGGAGCCGATCCGTCACCCGGCGGTGGATTATGTCTTCGAGAGTTTCGAGGGTGGATCGTACGTCCCGCGCCGACGGGTTCAGTAGTCCGGAAGAGCCAGCGATTCGCGGAACCATGCGACGGCGCGCTGCAGCGCCGGCCGAACGGGTCCCGGCAAATAGCCGATCTCGCGGCGGGCCTTGTCACAATCCGCGTACATGGGACGTCTCGCCATTCGCACGCCCTCCATCGGTATCGAGGGGGCCGTTCTGCGGATAGCGGCGACCCCCGCACTGAAGGCCCCCGCTAGCCACGCGGCCGGGTAGGGCAACCGAAGCCTGGGAGCCGGAAGCCCACTGATCTCCGCACACGCCTCAAGGATGGCCTTCAGCGAGAGGTTCTCGGCTCCAAGCAAGTACCGCTCGCCCACTCGGCCAGCAGTGGCCGCCAGCCAGTGCCCGCGGGCAACGTCCTTGACATCGACGAGATTGAGCCCGGTATCGACGAATGCCGGCATCCTGCCCTGCAGGAAATCGAGAATGATGCGGCCGGTGGGAGTGGGTCGGAAGTCCCGCTCACCGACTGGTGCGGTTGGACTGACGATGGTCACGGGAAGGCCCGCCCGTGCGTAGCGCATGGCTTCTTGCTCCGCCAAGTACTTCGACCGCTTGTAGTGGCCGGTCATCGCCTCCAATGAACTCGGAGACCGCTCTGTGACGGGTACTCCTTTCGGGTCCGGGGCGATCGTACCCACCGAACTCGTGTGCACTAGCCGCTGCACGCCGGCAATTCTGGCGGCTTCGAGTACATTGCGGGTGCCGTCTACGTTCGTCGAATACAGCTCGTCGGGATTGCGGGCCCACAGACGGTAATCAGCGGCGACGTGATAGATCACGCTGCACCCCTGAGCAGCCCGACGCATCACAGTTGTGTCGCATACAGTTCCTACGACCACTTCGGCGTCGATACCGGAAAGTCGGGTGCGGTCGCTCGACGGCCTTACCAAGAGGCGCAAGGGCATGCCCCTATCGGCCAGATGTTGGGCGACGTGGTTGCCTATGAATCCGGTCGCTCCGGTGACCAGGGCTATGTCGGACATTTCGAGAAAGGCCTCGGGCGCGGGCGCGGGGATACACTGGGGCGGGAGCTTCTTCGCATAATGGCCAAATCACACAACCGCGTGCTCGCAGCGGCAGTCCTCGCTACGTGTCTGTATGGCGTCGCATGCGCACCAGTCGAGGTAGACACCGCACCCGCCAGCCAGCGTTCGATCCAGACCGTGGAGTTCGGATCGGTCGACGGCCAGCCCGTGCAGCTATTCACGCTGACGAACGCGTCTGGCGCGAGCGTGGGAATCATTGAGTACGGCGGGATCGTTGTCAGCCTCAATGTGCCCGACCGCGACGGCAACCTCGGCGACGTTGTTCTAGGGTTTGACACGCTGGACGAGTACGTGACGGACACGCCATACTTCGGCGCGATCACGGGCCGGTACGCCAACAGGATCGCAGGCGGGAAGTTCGAGGTCGACGGCGTGCAATACGAGCTGCCGGTGAACAATGGCCCGAACTCGCTCCATGGGGGCGTCAAGGGCTTCGACAAGGTCGTTTGGGAGGGCAGCCAGACCGAGGCCGGAGACGGAGTCGTGCTGACCTATACCAGCACGGACGGCGAAGAGGGCTACCCGGGCACCCTGGCGGCAGAAGTGACTTATACCTGGACGGACGCAAACGAGCTCCGCATTGACTACGAGGCGCAAACGGACAAGGCGACAGTCGTTAACCTTACGAATCACTCCTACTTCAACCTCGCCGACGCAGGAGCCAGCCCGACACTGGGCCACTTGATGATGATCAACGCGGACCGTTACACGCCCATCGACGAGACTCTGATCCCCACTGGCGAACTGGCGCCCCTGGATGGCACACCGCTCGACTTTCGCGAGCCGACATCGATTGGCGCTCGAATCGGCGAGGAGAGCGAGCAGCTGGGTTTCGGCTCAGGCTACGACCACAACTACGTCCTGAATCGTGACGCACCGGGACTGTCCCTGGCCGCCCGGGTTACCGAGGCCGGGACCGGGAGGGTCATGGAAGTGCTGACGGAAGAGCCGGGTGTGCAGTTCTACAGCGGGAACTTCCTAGACGGCCACCATGTCGGCAAGGGAGGCGTCGCGTATGAGCGCCACAGCGGATTCTGCCTCGAGACCCAGCACTACCCCGACTCTCCCAACCATCCGGACTTTCCCTCGACGATTCTGCGGCCCGGAGAGGTCTATTCCACATCGACGGTGTACAGATTCAGAACGGAGTCGATGTGAGACCGAACCTGACGATCCTAGCGCTTTCGGCGATTCTCGCGGTATGTGTCCCGGCCTTGGCTGTGGAAGGCCTCCCAGCTCCAGAGGGTGATGCGATTGTTTCCTCCGACGCCAGATTCGAGCTCCTTTTCACGCGTCCTGAGGAGGGGGAGGGAGGGTTGACCGAAGGGCCCGCTGTCGCACCTGACGGATCCGTTTACTTCTCCGATATTCGCCGCGGCCGGAATCCGGGGCGCATCTATCGGTACGATCCTCGAACTGGGGAAGTCGAGCTGTTTGCGCCGGACAGCCACAAGTCCAACGGCCTGATCTTCGGACCCGACGGAATGCTCTACGCCGCGGAAGGGGCGGACTACGGGGGCCGCCGGATATCCCGCTGGGACGTGGGTGCGAAGGCCCGCACGATGGTCGTCGACAGATTCGAAGGGAAGCGCTTCAACTCTCCGAACGACATTACCGTGGATGGCAACGGAAACCTGTACTTTACGGACCCGCGCTATACGGGTCACGAGCCGCGGGAACTCGACCACCGTGCCGTCTACCGGACAACTCCCGACGGGCGGGTCGAAGAGATCACGCGTGAGGTCACGAAGCCGAACGGACTGGCGCTGAGCCCGGATGGCAAGACGCTCTTCGTGGCAGAGACCAACAATGGCGGAGACGGGATGCCTGGCGTTGAGCCAGGGAACCGGGGCCCCATGCGGATCTACGCGTTTCCCATGGGGGCCGATGGCCGGGTCTCGGGGGAACGCCGCTTGTACCACGACTTCGGACCGGAGTTCGGGTGCGACGGGATGACGGTCGACGACAAGGGAAACCTCTACCTCACAGTGCGCGAGCCGTCGAGTCCGGGTGTCCTGGTTCTGGACCCGCGTGGCAAGAAGGTTGGCTTCCTGCCGACAGGCAAGGGCGTGCACGCCGAGGAGACACCGCTGACCGAGGGCGAAGCCAAGTCGCTGGAGGAGCCGCCTGTCCCACCGAGCGGCCTGCCAAGTAACGTAGAATTCGGCCTTGGCGAGGACGCAAACTCCCTTTATGTGACCGTGGACCAGAGCCTCTACCGAATCCGCTTGAAGGCCCGAGGGCATCACCGCCAACATCAGCCCTGACGCCTGACGCCGACCGACTCTGAGGGCCACCCAAGCTAACCGTCGAAGGCGTCGGCGCCGAGAAGACTGAGACACTTGGCTGCGCTCGGTCGCGCAGTCCGATGGGCTGTCGTTCCTAACTGAGTTCGGGCTGGAAGCGGGCGGCGGAGAGGCTTGCCATTCCGTCCTGATGTGACGCCGCGAGGAAGCCCGAGGGGTCTAGCGGCGCTGTGGCCGGCACTTGGGCCGGTCCAAACGGCCCAGCCCAACCTACACTCGCGACTCGCCGGCTCCAATTCCAATGGCCACCCCTGGGCTTCTCCGCTGACTCCGGGAAGCGGCCGACGCTGTCGGGATTCTCCTCACGCCGAGTCGTGACGTTGAGCCACCGGAGAGTCATCGGCAGGATGGAACCAGATCGAAAGCGGCCCGCTTCGTCTCAATGGCGTCGACGCGTGCGTGCGAGCTGCACGTTGACCCCGTGCTTACCGGGTGGCACGGCCGACAGCCGGAAACGGTCTCGGATCGACATCCGCGCATTGGTCACCCGCTGTCGGGATGGAGCCAAACGCTCGCCCTGCGAAGGCCGATCTGTGAGTCGCTGTGATAGGCTGAGTTTGCGGCCCGTAGGCTTGGGAGCCGCTGCAACCCGCACCGCTGGGAGGCGCAGATGTTGATCAAGATTCCCCGAGGCTGGGAGCTTCCGGAGAGTAAGGTGACACCGGAATCCGTCTTTCGAGGACGCCGCGAGTTCGTGAAGACGCTCTCACTGGCGGGAATCGGAGCGTCGGTATCGGGTGCGGAAACGGGACTCTACCCAGCCACTCGCAACACGAGATACACGTTGGATCGTCCGCTCACGGCAGAGGCAATCGCAACTGGCTACAACAACTTCTACGAGTTCACACTCGATAAGCAAGAGGTCCAGCACCGCGTTGGCCAGTTCAAGGTCGAGCCGTGGAAGGTCAAGGTGACTGGCCAAGTCAACAATCCCAAGACCTATGACATCGACGACTTGGTAAGCCGGTTCCCGCTGGAAGAGCGCCTGTACCGGTTCCGTTGTGTTGAGGCGTGGTCCATGGCCGTGCCTTGGACAGGCTTCCCGATGTCAGCGCTGCTCAAGGAAGCCGACCCGAAAGCCGACGCGCGCTACGTGCGCATGGTAACGGCGTACCGCCCCCGCGAAATGCCTGGAATCGTGTCTCAGCCGCACTACGACTGGCCGTACGAGGAGGCGCTCACCATGGCAGAGGCCATGAACGAACTGGCGCTGTTCTGTACTGGCCTTTACGGGAAGCCGCTCCCTAAACAGAACGGTGCCCCGATCCGGGCGATCATCCCTTGGAAGTACGGGTTGAAGAACATCAAGTCGATCGTTGAGATCGCGATCACCAAGAAGCGCCCACCGACCCTTTGGAACAAGGCGATCCCGACCGAGTACGGATGGTACTCGAACGTAAATCCGACTAAGCCGCACCCTCGCTGGTCGCAGGCTCACGAGAGGTTCTTGGCACTGGGTCCCGGCGGACAGGTCGGATACACTATGCGCCCGACCCTGATGTACAACGGGTACGAAGCCTTCGTCTCGGAGCTCTACACGGGCGACGAGTTCTGACCAGACGAGCGGTCGAGCGACTTGGGGCAGACCGTGTACCGCGATCGCCCGACAGGGACTCTCGCGGAAGATTGGACGGACCACCCTCCGGAAGCCGTGGATTCGTCCTGGCCCCCAGAAGAGGGCGACTGGACGCTCCGCAAACTGCTGATCCGGGCGGTTGCCGCCCTGCTGCTGCTTTCGCTGGTAGCGACCTTGGCCGTGGCGTGGCGCGGTGCGTGGGACATCCTCGCCATCAGCGCGATCTTGGCAGTCGCGATCGTCGCTGCCAAGCTCTCAAGGCGCAGTGGGCGGCGGGGCGATGACGGCGTGCCGCGCGGTCCGGGCGGCTGTCACTGAGGCCTTTCGCCCGAGTCGGAGTCGATTCGGCCCGCCGCCCCTAGCATCCGGTCGAGCGACGCGGACAACTGGGAGAGCTGCTCCTGATGCTCGGCTGAGCCCGCCAGATTGACCCACTCCATTGAATCGGCGAGATGGTCGTAGAGCTCCTCTGAGCCGTCGGAGTAGCGGATATACCTCCAGCGATCCGTCCGGACGGAGTGGTGGCGCCCCTGCAGCGTCGTCAGCGCCGGTGCGCTCCGCGAACCCGCTGGATCCTCTAGCAACGGGACCAAGCTCTCCCCGTCAAGCGCGCCGCGCGGTTCGAGCGATGCCAGTTCCGCGAGCGTCGGATAGATGTCCACCAGGCTGACGGCACGGCGCGACACCCGGCCCGGCGAGATGCCGGGTACGCGGATGATCAAGGGAACACGGGTCGCCTCTTCCCAGAGTGTGCTCTTGTGGTACTTCTTCTTCTCCCCGATGTGATAGCCGTGGTCCGAGAAGAGCACAACGACCGTCGAGTCCCTGTAGGGGCTCGCGTCGAGGGCCTGCAGGACCCGGCCGATCATCGCATCGGCGAATGTCACTGCGGCGAGGTATCCGCGGGTGGCCGACTGCAGGGCGTTGTGCCTGCGGATCATCGCCTCGTAGCTGTTGGCGGAGCGCACGTGGCGATGGGCGATCTCGGGGATGTCGTCCAAGTCGCTGTCGAGGATCCGGGGCAGCTCGACGGATTCCAATGGGTGCGCGTCGAAGTACTGGCTGGGGGAGTATTGCGGATCGTGGGGCCTGTAGATGCCCACCGCCAAGAAGAACGGTCGGCCATGCTCCAACTTGAGCTGGCGCTCGGCCCAGCGTGACGCCTTCCCATCCTCGGTGTCATCATCCCGAAAATCGATCGGTCCCCAGTCCCAGTGATGGTTGATCCCATTGCGGTGGGTGTCGATCAGAACGGGTGCCATTGGCAGCTGGATCGACTTCGCCGGGAATCGGTCCTCCCATGCGTCGGGCTGACCAAACCCACTACGCCCCGCGTAGGGCGCCCCTTCCTCGTGCGTCAGGGCGCCTCGCCAGCCCCCATGATTCGCGTGGAAGATCTTCCCGGCGGCCGCCGTGTAGTAGCCGTTTCGGCGGAAGAGTTGGGGCAGCGACTCGGATTCCCTTAGGGAGTCGAACGTTCGCCAGTCGTCCATGTTGCCGTAGACGCCGGTGGTCGTGGGATGTTTGCCGAACAGAAGCGCCGTCCTGGACGGATTGCAGAGGGGGGCGGCGCAGTGCGCATTGGAGAACAGGACGCCGGTCGATGCTAACCCATCAATGTTGGGCGTAAGGGCCTGCGGGTGGCCACCGAGGCAGCCCACCCAGTCGTTGAGGTCGTCCACCGCGATGAACAGCACGTTCGGGCGCTCTTGGGATAGCGCCGGGAACGCCAGCAGGATCGCTGCCATGGACGCGAATCGCGCTCGCACGGCCCCATTCTAAGCAGGACCTGCCACACCGGACGGCGGTGGCATAGCGGGAACCCGCCGATTCCGTCCCGGCGCACGAGCCCCGTCAAAGGGCTCGGGATCGTGTGACCGCATCTGCCCATGTGGCCGCAACAACAGTCCGTGCCGCATTCTGCGGACCCAGCATCCGCCGGCCCCCCGTTTCGTAGTGCGATCGGTCTGGGGTGTGGCGGCCAGGGTGCGTGAATCCGAGATCGACGATCCGCAGTCGCGACAGAGGTCTGCGACAAACCGAAGCAGCTCGTCGCG
>JAJDWM010000069.1 GCA_022825595.1 Bryobacterales bacterium
GGCGCGCGCCGTTGATCGGTTCCCCGAACGCCAGCACGCACACCAGCAGCAGCACGATGACTGTCCACATCCAAGGGGACAGGGCGACCAGGGCACGGTACTCCGCGGTCGACAGCGCGACATAGGCCACAAGTCCGGCCGCAAGCCATATGCACTGTTGCGGGAATGAGGCCGCGAAGTCCGAATTGTGCGTTGCGCTGTAGATCTGCAGCAGCCCCCCTAGTGCGATCGCGAGCATCAGGCACGTCATCCACCAGTCGTAGTCCGCCCAGAAGCCGGCCTTGGCCGCTCGGTCGACCTTCATAAGCCCAGCCCCGCCATCGCCAACGTGGGCGTTTCCTGCAGCTTGCGATTGGACTCGTCATCGGAATGGGGCGGCTTCATGAGCAGCCAGGCCTGAAGGATGTCGCGCACGACGGCCGCGGCGAGGCTGCTCGACTTTCCGTTCTCGATCAGCACACCTGCGACGATCTCCGGGAAGTCGCAGGGTGCAAAGCCCACGAACCAAGCGTCGTCCTCGAAATCGGCGCGCCCCGACCGGATGCGCAGGCTGTTCGAGACGCGCTGCGAAGTGCCCGTCTTGCCGCATACATCCTCGCCGGCCAGCCTGGCCTGTCCTCCCGTCCCGCCGCCGTTGACCACCTCCCACATCGAGTTGCGGAGGGTGCGCAAGTGCTCCGGATCGATGTGAGCCGTGCGGGGCTTTGGAGCGCGCCAATTCTCGTCCATTCTGCGCCTGACCTTGTCCGACACCAGCCTCGGGCGATGCCACACTCCTCCGGCCGCGAGCCCGCCGATCGCGTGCACAGCCTGCAGCGGGGTTACGGCCATGGCGCCTTGGCCGATCGAGACGACCGCTGTATCGCCCGGAAACCATGGCTGCAGCGAGCGGCGAGCTTTCCACTCCGCCGACGGAACCAGTCCAGACGCCTCCCCGGGCAGGTCTACGCCTGTCTTGCGGCCGAGCCCGGCAGCCTCAGCATACTTGCTCAGCGTCTCAATCCCCAGCCTCAGCCCGAGCGTGTAGAAGTAGACGTCGCAGGACAATGCGATAGCGCGCTCTAGGTCGACAGTCCCGTGACCTTCGCGCTTGTGGCAGCGGAAGTAACGCCCGCCGATTGCGGATCCTCCTTTGCAGGTCGCGGTGAACGATGGCCCGGCGACGTTGTTCTCGAGGCCCGCAAGGCCGACGATCGGCTTGAACACCGAGCCCATGGCCCAAGTGCCCTGGATTGCGCGGTTCAGCAGGGGCGTGGACGGGTCCGAGTTGAGCTTGGCCCAGTCGTCGCGGACCATGCCTGTGGCAAAGCCGTTGGGATCGAAGGACGGGGAGCTCGCCATCACCAGGATCTCGCCGTTTGTGGGGTCGATGGCAACGGCCGCCCCCTTGCGGCCGCTCAGCCCCAGCTCTGCGACGGCCTGCAGGTGGCCGTCGATGGTCAGCTTGAGGTCGCTGCCTGGCTCGGGTTCGTCCTCATCGAGCTTCTTCATCGCGCGCCCATGAGTGTCGACCTCCGTCCAGCGGCGGCCGGCCTTTCCAGCCAGCCAGTGGTTGTATTGGCGCTCAATCCCGGACTTCCCGATTTCGGCCCCGAATTCCACCAGCAGGAACTCGCGCCTCGCCAGGTCCTGCCTGCTCGCCCGGCCCACGTACCCGACCGCGTGAACTGCAACGCGCTCGCGCCCGTAGTGCCTGCGGAACTCCTCGACCAGCTTGACTTGGGGGAACTCCTCACGGTTCGCGTTCAGGTAGGCCAAATCGGACAACTGCAGGTCCTGCTTGACCACGATGTGCTCGTATGGGGCCAGCGACGGGGCCTGGTCGAGCAGCCGCTCGATGTGCCCCGACCCGGTGCTGAGCCTTGCCGCGACCTTCCTCAGCAGGTCGGGTGTGGCCTCCCCGCTCTCGATTTGGGCAGAGATCCTCATGCTGCTGCCAGCAATCAGATTGCCGTCCTTGTCGCGGACTGTGCCGCGGGCCGCTGGGATCGGGTGCGATTCGGTGCTGTTGTCTTCGGCGCGCTCCCGGTAGCTATCGCTCGCGGCCTGAATGCCCCAGAACGCCAGAAGCAGTACGACGCAGACGCCCGCGCTCACCGCCCGGAACACGAGAACCCGGATCTCCAACGCCGCGCGCCTCTGGTAGAACGCGGTCTTCACTGACCTTAACCCTGTTCAGCATAAGCCACAGCAGCATTCCGAGGCCCGCGTGCAGCACGGCGGCCGGCAGGATCTGCCACGAGAGCTCCTCCGTGAAGCGGTCCCGCAGCACGATCAGCTCAAGGCCGGAAAAGAGGGCCGCCTGCAAGACGAAGACCGCACCGCACAAGCAGGCGATCGTGCCTGCGTGGTGAATGCGCAGCCTGTTGGCGAGATAGGGGAGGAGGAAGCCGACGATGGTCCAGACGATGCCGCGCAGCCCGACGGGACTGTGAGTCAGCCCATCGTACATGCATCCTGCCAAGGCCCCGTACAGGGCTCCGTGCAGGTTGCCGGAACACCGCACCATTGTCAGGACGGCCACGAGCAGGGGGAATTTTGTTGACGTGGGCAGCGGCAAGGCAAGCACCCCTTGGACTGCCTGCAGCGCGAACGCGCCGCCCATAAGGGCCAAGGCCACCCGTACCGATGGAGGCTCCCGTGTTGCGGGGGGCCCGCCTTCGCGGGAACTGGAGACCCCGTTCACTCCTCGTTCAGTGTTGAGGCTTTCGATGAACCGCCAGAGTCTGTCAGCGAAGCCACGACCGCGCTGAAGTCCGGGGGGCTCCTGCCAGTCTCGCCGATCTGTCGGTCTTGCTCGGCCAACGCCTTGCGAAAGGCCTCCTTCACGCGCCCGACGCCCGTCGTAGGCACCGTCAGCGAGTCATCCAGCGCAATGCGAACGGCTTCCGGGAACTCCGGTTGCTCTTTGTGCAGCAGAATCGCCACGTCGGTCAGCCGCTCCATGTCGGCCGCCAGTCGCACGGTGATGCGGTGCACATCCTTGCCGCCGTCCACCGAGCGAACCACGCCGACTGGCAGCCCCCGAGGGTAGATTGCGTCCATTCCGGAAGAGTAGATGCGCTCGCCCGGAGCCACTGGCACTGCTGACCGGATGTACTTGACCTCACAAGCCGCGCCCTTGGTGCCGACCAGCAAGCCCCGGGCTCCGCTCCCGGCAAGTACGACTCCCGCCGCGGAGTCGGGATCGTGCAGCAGCATCACTTGCGCCGAGTTCCCCTTGCATGCAACCACCTTTCCGATGATGCCGCCAGGCGCAAGCACTGCCATTCCGGATCGGACTCCGTCATTCTCCCCGCGGTTGACCACCAGTCGCGCGCGGGAACCTCCGTGGCTTTGGACGATCACCTTCGCTGCCAGCGTGTCGACCTCAAGGCTGCTGCGATAGGTGTCCGTCTCGAGTCTCGCCTTCATCGCCTGCAGTTCGCCCTGGAGGCGGACGTTCTGGATCTGCAGGTCCCGTGCGTGATTGCCCAGGCTCTCGTTCTCCCGGGCGGCGCTGACCTGCACTAGATAGGTGGCCCAGAGGCTCCCTGCGGACCGCGCGGCCCACGCGGCGGCGTGCTGGACCGGCGACGCGGCGCTGGCGACCCAATAGCCCACGCCACCGTTCAAATGCTCTTTCCCAACCTGGTGGCCGACGAGCAGAGCCTGGGCCAGCAGCAGCAGTGCGAGCGCAACCCCGTCCCGCCGCCTGCTATCGGCCGCAATACGCTTTACCGAGCTTGCCCGGTTGGCAGGTAGGGCTCTCACCCATCACTATTCTATCATCACCCGCGAGA
>JAJDWM010000790.1 GCA_022825595.1 Bryobacterales bacterium
GGACAGACACCGGTATCGAGGCCACGAGTTGAAGCGGCTGAGGAGGTGGGTTATCCTCGCAAAGGCGATGCAGCACCGTGACCTTGCCGTATCACTGACAAAGGACGAGGCTGGAGTTCTCACCAACAGCGACCGACCCTGACGTGGCACGAGGAACCTGATGGCGCGGATACTTGAGGCACTCCAAAAGGCTAAGTTCCGATGCTACGCCCCGAAGGACGTGGAGCCGCTTGTGCCAGAAGAAACAGAGGACGAGAGTCGGCCAAGCTATGCTCCGTTTGAGGAGCCGAGGCCCGAAACGGAACAGGTCGCGGTTGGGGAAAGCGGTTCCGACACCAAGCAATTGTTCAGGTACTTCGTCGACGGCTCCATGCGGACCACCAACGCAGGGTACATTGTCGACAGCAAAGACCGTTATTTACCCATCTTCATAGCGCAAATCGCCGTCGCGGCGACTAGGCTCGATACAAACGGGATTCGGGTCCAAGAGTACCGGAATCGGAATGTGTTCTTTCTTCCCGACACCTTTTCGGAGGAAGACAAGGCAGAGGCCAAACATCTTGTCAAGGGTGCGGCTGGCTCCTCGCGTTGGCCTTTAGCTCTCGACTTCGATTGTTATGTCCTGGAGGAAGGGACTGAGCCCGTGGATGCTGCCCGCAAGAAGGTGCTGGCAGGGATGCACGAAATGGAGATTACCCTAATCAAGGATCTGGCGGATTCGGAGAAGGTTACGCGCGACGACATGCTCATGATAGACGGCTCGTTGCAGTTCTACGGGAATCTCGATCAAGCGAGGGAGGCCTTCCGCAACGTGGTCGGGGTCGCCAAGTCCTTCGACCTGCATCAACGTGTAGGAAGTGGCCGAAACGCCAAGCAGGTCGGAACGCTCGTCGCTGGGCTAAAGCATCGTCACCGGACGCCCGCACGCAAGGTCACGGTGGCCCGTACCAACCTCACAGTCGGCGCATGGTATCTGCGGCTCCATTCGGCTAAGCACTTGGCTGGCCTTGGCATCGATGATGGGGTGGTCAAGCTTGAGCTTTTTCCTGACGGTGAAGCTGGCCACCAACGACCCCTCCCAACGGACCGTTGCGACTTGATTTCGCGGAACGTGCTTGCTCTGCGACATCCTACAACGCCTTCAACCGACCCGCGCTGGGCAAGCCATTTATATCCGATCCACCTGACGGAACGGTACATCAGGACCCGCTTTCGGGACGAGCGCGCGGTCAGGGCGTACCTGTAGATTCTCGACTTTTGACGGAGGGCGACAGGGAGGACGCGGGTGAGCAATGACAAACCCATAGGCCGTGTCGTGGCCACGGAACGAAATCCGACTACCACGGTCGGGGTGCGGTTCTGGCTTGAGTCTGACGTTCAGCTCAAGCCGTTCGATCTCGTTCGTCTCTCGCCGCCCGAGCACGAGGGCGAGGTCGGGGAATTCTACGCCATCATCAATGAAATCGAGCAGGTATCCGATGTGCCGAGCCCATTGAGTAGCTTCATCTCCGCTGACTTTGGGGATGCGGCGATCACGCCGCGGATGGCCCGGATCACGACTACGTACGCTGACGCTACCGTCCTCTTCAATACCCGCGATATCGAGATGCCGGTTCCGCACGAGTCCGAAGTTCACTGGCCGGACGAAGCAGGCGTGCGGAAGGCACTCGGCATGGAAGACTACAACCGTAATACTCCCGCGGGTTACATCACTATGTCTGGGCCAGGGCAGAAACCGATGACGATCCACGTTGATATGGACGCGGACTACCTCATGGGTCCGGAAGGCGGACACCTGAATATCTCCGGCATTTCTGGCCTCGCCACCAAGACCTCTTACGCCATGTTCCTCCTCACCGCGATCCAGCAAATGCAGGAGACGCAATGGAATGAGGGAAATCGGGCTTCCTTCGTAATTTTGAACGTCAAAGGGACCGATCTGCTGCACCTGCACGAGGAAGCCCCGGACCTCGACAAAAAGACCAAAGAGGATTGGACGAAGTGTGGACTGATCGCCGGTCCGCTGGAGAACGTCACGTACTTCTACCCGTATTCGGATACTGGCGCCCGCGTCCAGACGAAACTTGGCACGAGTGCCGTGGAGCAGAATATTCGGGACAAGAGGGCGTACCGCTACTACTATGATGTAGCAGGAGCCCTCGAACGGCTCCGCCTGCTTGTCGAGGACATTGACGATCCCAACCAGACACTAGTGAGCTGCGCGGATTTTGCCGCAGACAGAATAGATGCCCATTCACCTTGGAGCACTTTCCGAGAACAGATCCGAAAATGGGCAGCTGAAACGCCCGACAAGCAAATTCCTGTCGTCTCCTGGCGCCGCTTTGCCCGTCTGATCGGGCAGCGTACCAGGAACCCCTTCTTCACCGAAGAGAGCCGGCAGGGTGGCGCAATCAGACAGGTGACGCTCAAGGAGATACTAAACCATCTTCAGCCTGGGCAAGTCGTCGTTGTCGATATCGCGCAGCTCCCCGATTACCTCCAGAGCTTTGTCGTCGGGGATGTCATCGATATTGTCCGGCGAGCGAAAGTTGGCGACCTCCCGTTCGACGAGGATGGTAGGGAAGCTGAGCCGCCAGATTTGGGCACGGTGATCCTCTTCGCCGATGAATTGAATAAGTTTGCTCCCAAAAGGGGCCAAGCTCGATCCATCACACGTCACCTTCGTGAAATCAGCGAGCGTGGTCGGTCGGAGGGGATCATCCTCTTCGGTGCGGAACAGTTTCGTACCGGCGTGGACGACCAAGTTACTGGAAATTCCAGCACGCAAGTGTTTGGACGAACAACGGCTGTCGAGGCCGCGAAAGATCCCGAGATCAGAGGTCTGCCGGGAAGCCAGACGCAGCGCGTCCCTTTTCTGAGGAAAGGTGAACTGCTGGTCAGCCACACAAGATTCAGCGCTGGGACGCTAAAGCTCCGGTTCCCGCGAAACGGGTACAACACAGGATAGTACGATGGCATCAAGCCGCGACCCCACCCTTGGCGTTCATTTGCTCGAAACGATCACCAAGGGCATGTATAGCGAGCCGTTACACAGCGTCAGGGAATATGTACAAAATGCCTATGACAGCATCCGCTCCGCCCGGCGCAATGGGTTGCTAACACCCGATGCAGGCGAGATTCGTGTTGGTATCGATACGGAGGCCCGAACCGTCAGGATCCGGGATGACGGAACCGGGCTGGGCCCGGAAGAAGCTGCGGTCTATCTCCTTGATCTCGGGAAATCCAACAAGGCGGAATCTGATGCTGGGTCCATGAGGAACGCCGGGTTCCGAGGAATTGGCCGAATGGCCGGCATCACCTACTGCAAGAGCCTACGATTCGAGACTTCGAACGGAAATGGCAAGAAGTGCGTTGTCGAATTCGATGCAACTGGGATCAACCGTCTAACCCGTGCCGGGCAGAAGGCGACCACCATCGTCAACGCGATCCGTGACAATTCAATGCTCGTCGAAGAAGCGGAGGATCATGGGCATCACTATCTTGAGGTAGTGCTCGAAGGGATAAACAAGGCTGGCGAGTCGTTCCTGAATGAGGATTACCTTGAGCGTTATCTCGCTCAAACCGCGCCGGTCGCTTACAACCCCGACTGGTCTTTTGGAGACAAGATCCGTTCCTTCGCCAAGGAGGCCGAGAGCGAATCGTCGTTAGACCATATCCGCGTTACGATCCGTGACGCCACGGGAAATCGCCGTGTCGATGTCCGGCGTCCTTTCTCGAACACGTTTAGAACCACCAACAGGCAGGGCGCGCAGCGGACGGTTAGGGTCAAGGACGTAGTCGCGTTGCCTCGCGATGGGAACCCTGTCGACGGATGGTGGGGATGGCTGGCACTGCATGAACGCCAAGGGGCCCTTGCGAACACCCCATTTGCGGGGCTTAGGATGCGTATGCACAACATCGCGGTTGGCGACGTCGCCGTTGTCCGGGACCTCTTTACGACTCCCAGCCATGCCATGTGGTGCTTTGGCGAGGTCCACGTTACCGATTCCACGCTGACGCCGAATGCGCAGCGGGATAATTTCGAAGATTCGCGCGCTTGGCGTCGGATTAAGGAACGTCTTCGTAACGAGACCGTCGGAATCGAGAAGGAGATCCGCAGGGAATCAGCTCAAAGAAGTGCCTCTGTCGAGACACTGAGAAGACGTGCCGAGGCCAAACGGAAGGAAGCGGACAGAGCCATAGAACGAGGTTTCGTATCACCCGACGAGCAGAAAGCCTTGGTACGGAAGATCCAGGACGAGGTCAAGAGGCTGGCGCAAGATGAGGGGAAGCGAAATCGTGGAGAGGAAGAGAAGGAGACCATCAGGACGATCCGGCGCGAACTTGAAGATGTGGCGAAGCGAGTGGAGTCGGTGACAACAACGAAAGCCGATGTGGCGCAAGCACACTTGAGCCGGGAAACACGCAGAGTGCTGCGGAGGGTCCGGGAGGTTCTTCAATCTGAGCTCGACGATGAGACGTTCCGAAGGATCACAGAGAAGATCAACGTGGCGCTGCAACCTGGCCAGAGGAACTGACCTTGGCATCTCATCGAATCCTCTTATTGGAACCGGGTTATTTGAATAAGTACCCGCCGCTCGGCCTCATGAAGCTCGCCGCTTACCATAGGAAGCGTGGCGACAGTGTGGTTTTTGTGAAGGGAGGCAAGTTGACGCCCTTGCTGGACGAGCCCTGGGACCGGGTCTACGTTACGACGCTCTTCAGCTTCGAATGGAAGCGGACGGCCGCGGCGATTGATCTTGCCATCCAAGCCGCCCGTGGCCAGACGGAGCGTGTGTTCGTAGGTGGAATCGCGGCGTCTCTCATGCACGACGAATTTGTCCGGGAGCCTAGCTGGGCAGGGGTGCGGTTCATCAAGGGCCTGCTTGACGGTCCTCCGGCCGTCGCGCTTCAGCTCTCCGTCGAGGATTGCGAGTTTGGGGCAGACGACCTTAGCGGGACGCCGATAGAGGAGCTCACCCCCGACTACAGCATCCTTGATGACATCGACTACACCTATCCAGTCAACGATGCCTATTTTGGTTACGCTTCGCGTGGCTGTGTGCGCAAGTGTGCCTTCTGCGGCGTACCGAAGCTTGAGGGGGCGCAACGAGAAATGCCGCCGTTGTCGAGCCTGGTGCATGGGGTTTCCGCCGCTTATGGGCAGAAGAAAGATCTCGTGCTCATGGACAACAACATCACCGCATCGGCGCGATACCGGGACGTCATCGCCGAAATCCGCGATCTCGGCTTCGAGAAGGGGGCACTGCTGACACGGGAAGGGAAACGGCCCATTAAAAGGCGGGTCG
>JAJDWM010000001.1 GCA_022825595.1 Bryobacterales bacterium
CTTCCTTGGGCATGCCGGGCTCGACGCCGTGCGCGTGCGTGCTGCGCAGCTCGACGGCCTCGAATCGCGCCGCTTGCAAGCGCCGGATGATCGTTTCCACGTCCCAGTCACGGGCGACGTTGTAGGTCACCAGTCCAAGCCTCATGCCGTCCATCCTCGCATCCTGTGGGCGCGCGTCCCGCGCTTGCAGGGCTCCAGAAACCGAAAAAGGGGCCCAATGTTCGCGTCGGTTAGGCCGCCGAATGATTTCGCGGAGCGCAATGTGTGCGCGGATCCTTCCAGACATCCACAATATGTTGTGTGTCCACCCCGACAATTGCCCGGGATATTGTTATCGTAATGGTGGTGCCGAGAAAGCGTCTACGACCCCCTTGACAACTGTGCGCTGGGGGTCACATACTGATGTGGTCGATTGTGGCCAAAAGGTGACCAAAGTGGTCAGTTTGGGGCGCAGCAGCCAAGAACGGTTGGGGCACGGTGTTTTGGGGCGTCGAAGGCGGAAACGTGGATGCCAAGGGCAGGCTCAAACTGTCCGCTTCCATTCGTCGTCTATTCAAGCAGCGGTACCCGAGGCCTGGGGCGGGCGAGGATGTGCCTGTCAAGGATGCATTCGTCACCAGTCTGGACGGTCGAGAGGTCAAGGTGTTCCCGACACGCGAGTGGGCCAAGGTCCAAGAGTGGCTCTCCGCCAGGCCTGGCAATGGTGCCGACAAGTTGGAAGGCAAGCGGAACAACCGCCTGCTGGCCAATGCGATGCACTACGGCAAGAGCGAGAACATCGACGCACAGGGTCGCGTCCTGATTCCGGCCATGATCCGCAGCAACTGCGGAATCTCCGGCCCGGTGAAGATCCAGTGGCGCATCCACCACCTCATCGTAATGACCGAGGCCGACTACAACGCGTTCATGAAGGCCAACGAGCTCACGTCGGACGACTTGGAGTACGCGGCGAACCTGGGGCTGTGACTGTGAGGGAAATGGAGCACTACCCGGTGATGGCGGCGGAGATGGAGACGTTCCTGCTCGGCAAGGGAGACCACCCGCCCGGGGCCTTCTGCGACTGCACCGTCGGGGCTGGGGGGCATGCCCGGCGCATTCTGCGGGCTGCGCCGCGCCGCCGCCTGGTCGTCATGGACCGTGACGGCGACGCGATCGACCGCTGTCGCAGGCGGCTGTCGGAGTTTGGAGACCGCGTGCGATTCGTCCACGCCAGCTTCTCAAGGATTCGCGAGGCGACCGCCGGATGCCAGCCCCTGGCCGGCATCGTCGCCGATCTCGGGCTCTCGCGGATGCAGCTCAACGAGGCCGCCCGCGGGTTCAGCCTGAGGCTGCGCGGACCGCTGGACATGCGCTTTGACCGGCGCCAGAGCTTGCGCGCGGAGGAGTTCGTGAACCGCGGCGGCGAGGGCGAGCTGGCGGACCTGCTGTACCGGCTGGCCGACGAGAGGCACAGCCGGCGAATCGCCCGCGCCGTCGTGCGCGCCCGGCCCCTGCGCGACACCTCGCACCTCGCCCGCGTCGTGGAGCGTGCCGTTCCGCGCCGCGGGCGCTGGCGAATCCACCCGGCTACGAAGACGTTCCAGGCCCTGCGGATGGCCGTCAACGACGAGGGCGGCGAACTGCGGGCGCTGCTGGCCGCCGCGCCGGCCATCTTGGCTGCCGGGGGGCGATTCGTGGTGATCAGTTTCCACAGCGGCGAGGACCGCTTGGTCAAGCGCAGCTTCCGACACTTCTCCGCCAAGGGCGTCTATACGCTGCTGGTGCGCCGGCCGCTGCGTCCGACCGCGGAAGAAGTGCAGCGCAGCCCGGCCAGCCGCAGTGCCCGGCTGAGAGCGGCGCAGCGAACGGACACGCCGTTTGCCGAGGAGCAGAGATCGTTCAACAAGTTGAGAAGGAGTGCAGCATGGTGATGCCGTCGGTGCGGTCGACCAGTCAGAGATCGACTTCGGGAGCCTTAGCAACTCCGCGCGCGAGTGTGCTCGCGCCCGGCGGCATCTCCCCGAGGGCAGCTCCCGAGAAGCGGGGGATGTCCATTGAGGGGGCCGTGCTGTACCGCAAGGCGATCGACAACAGCGGGGTCCGTTACAAGCACGACCCGAGTGATCGCCACTTGTTGGCAAGGAACATCAGCTTGGGGCTATTTGCTGTCTTTGTGCTCTTGGTGCTCTCCGGGCCGCGCCTCTGGGTGCGGCAGTGGGGCTACCGGCAGGAGCAGCTGGCGCAGCGCATTGAGCGGCTTGCTGCCGTGCGGGACCAGCTCAAGGTGCATCGCGGCCGGATGGAGGATCTGGGCCGCATCGCAGCGCTGGCGGAGTTGGACGGTCTGGCCGAGACCGATCCGGAGCGCTACAACTGGGCCGGCGAAGCCCCGCCGGCGAACTTCGTGGCGACCGAAACGGCAGTCGCCAGGCTCTTCCCATCCCAAGGGAGATGACGGCACCGGGCCTAGGGTTGGGTTCCGAGCGTTCGCCCATGCCAGCTCGCATTCCGCGGTTGCACGCGAGCGGTGTCGCGGACGCTGGCCGCGCCATGCCGGTCGGGGCGGAGCGGCGCTTGGCCTTCTTGTCCACCTTGGGTCTGCTTTGGTCGCTGCTGCTGATCCTAAGGCTGGTCGACCTCCAGATCGTTCGGCACGAAGCGCTTGCGGCGAGGGCAGAGAACCAGCATGAGGCGGCGATCGAGGTCCGGCCGCGGCGCGGCGGCCTGCTGGATCGCCGTGGTCGGGAGCTTGCACTGAGCACGCCTCTGGAGTCGATCGGGATCTTTGCCAGCGACGTTGCGGATCCGCGCGCCGCCGCGGCCGAACTGGCAGAAGCGGCCGGGACGAGCGAGGCCGCACTGCTGAGACGGATCCAGCGGGGCGGTTTCCAATGGGTGAAGCGGCTCACGACCTTTGCCGAAGCCGAGCGCGTGCGTGCGCTGGGCCGGGGTGACCTGCAATTCGAGTCTGAGCCCCGCCGGTACTATCCGCACGGGTCGGTGGCCGCCCACGTGCTGGGCACAGTTGGCATCGACCACTTCGGGCAGGGTGGCTTGGAGCAGCGCTACGAACGCGAGCTCAGGGGAACGCCCGGCTTGGCCGTGTGGTTCCGCGACGGAAAGCAAGAACGCTACGGGAGGCAGGAGCTGCGCCCGGCCGAGCCGGGCAAGGATCTCATGCTCACCTTGGACCTCGACATACAGACCCTTGCGGATGCCAGGCTTGAGCGAGCGATCCGCGAGACGAAGTCCGAAGCCGGGACCGTCGTGCTCATGGAGGCGCACACCGGCGATGTGCTGGCGATGTCGAGCTGGCCCCGATTCGACCCGAACGATCTGTCCAGAACACAAGACGATGTCCGCAACTTTCAGGGCTTCGCGACGACCCGGTTGGTGGAGCCGGGCTCGACCTTCAAGGTCCTGACGGCCACGGCCGCGCTCGAGGAAGGGCTGGTCGACCTCGGGGAGACATTCGATTGCGAAATGGGCGCGACCCGCATCGGCAGGCGCCGGATTCGGGACCACCACCCGTACGGACTCCTGACCATGCCACAGGTGATTGTCAAGTCCAGCAATGTGGGCATCATCAAGATCGGCTATCGGCTGGGGGACGAGATGATGCACAGCTACGTGCGCCGCTTCGGCTTCGGCGAGCCGACGGGAGTGGGCCTGCCGGGCGAGGCCCACGGGTTGGTGCGGTCGGTCGACCGCTGGACGTATTCCTCCTTGGCTTCGCTCTCGATGGGCCAGGAGGTCGGTGTGACGGCCATCCAGATGGCGAGGCTGTTCGCGGTCGTGGCAAACGGTGGCATGCGCGTCCAGCCACGCCTGGTGCGGGCCATCCGTGACCACGCGGGCCGCGAGGTCGAACCTCCCAGGGAGCCCCCGCAGCGGGTGATCAGCCCGGAAACGGCGGCCACAATGCGGTCCATTCTGGAAGTGGTCGTGCAACGGGGCACGGGCCGCCGGGCCGCCGTCCCGGGATACAGAATCGGCGGAAAGACCGGCACGGCCCAGATGATCAACCCGGTATCGCGCTCGTACCGCGACGGCGTCTACATGGCCAGCTTCTGCGGGTTCGCACCGGTGGACGACCCGGCCGTGGTGGGCGTGGCCATGCTCTACAATCCGCGCGGCCAGCACTACTACGGAGGGCTTGTGGCGGCGCCGCTCTTCTCGGCGGTGATGCAATCGGCATTGCGGCTGCTGGACGTCCCTCCCACTGAGTTTCCAGAGCGCAGGCCGCGGCCGGTGCGCCAGTACCCCAACACAGTGCTCGTCGATTTCATCGAAGGGCGCGTCGGCGAGCCGGGAGACTCGCTCTTCTTGGAGCCATCGGAGGGGGAAGCCGACGGCTCGCGGCCCGGGGAGGCCATCGGGACCGAAGGCGAGGCGCCGCTGGAGGGCGTACCGCCCACCGACATCCCGCCCGCGACGCCGAGGCCGAGGCCTGAGAGGCACCCGCCCTTGAGCGAGGAGGCGATAGCGCGCGCCGTGCGCACCCCGGACCAGGTGCCGGGCCAGTTCTCAGCCTCCGGCCGGGCCGGAGGCCCCGGGGGCACTGCCGGAGGATGAGGCTCGATTCCATGCTGGAAGGCTGCTCCGTCGGTGCCGTGCCTCCGCTGGAGGTGTGCGGACTCCAGTACGACTCCCGCAAGATCCGCCCCGGGGAGGCCTTCTTCGCATTCCCGGGCGAGCGCGTGGACGGCCACTCGTTCGTCGGTCCGGCCGTGCGTGGAGGGGCCGTCGCGGTGGTCAGCGAGAGACCTGCACCGGTCGGGCTGCGGGGGCGATGGGCGCGCGTCGCCCACGGTCGGCGCGCTCTGGCATCCGCCAGCTTGCGGTTCTTTCGCCGGCCGGACCGGGCAGTGCGGGTAACGGCCGTCACCGGCACGAACGGGAAGACCACGACCGCCCACCTGATCGACTCGCTGCTCAGCGCCAGCGGCAATCCCACCGCGCTGCTCGGGACGATTGAGCACCGTGTCGGGGATCGGTCGGTGCCGGCGGTCAACACGACTCCGGAGGCGCTGGACACTGTGCGGTCGCTGGCGGAGCTGAAGGACATTGGCGGCACCCACTGCACGATGGAGGCCTCGTCCCATGCGCTGGCCTTGGAGAGGGTGTCCGGGATCGAGTTCCACACGGCGGTCTTCACGAACCTCACGCCCGACCACTTGGACTTCCACGGAGACATGCAGTCCTACTTGGCGGCCAAGAGGCGCCTCTTCGAGGGCGCTGGCGCCAGGCCACCGCTGAATGCGGTGGCCAACGCCGACGACGAGGCCGGGCGGCGGATCTTGGGGTTGGGCCTATCCAACACCATCTCCTACGGGCGCAGGGGGCAGGGGGACGTTCGCGCGGAAGGCGTCCGGTCTGACGCCCGAGGTGTGCGATTCGAGGTAGCATCTCCCGCCGGGAGGCTGCGGGTCGCGTGCCCCATGCCCGGCGCCTGGAACGTCGAGAACCTCCTTGCGGCCATCGCCGCCGGACTCTGCCACGGCCTGCCGGTCTCTCAGATCGAGGACCGGCTGCGCTTGGCGCGCCCAGTTCCCGGCCGATTCGAGGTCGTCGACTGCGGCCAGCCCTTCCTGGTCGCTGTGGACTACGCTCACACCGAGGATGCGCTGCGGCGGCTGGTCCGCAGCGCCCGGGCAATCGCTGACGCCGGCCGCACACCCGGCCGAGTCCTGCTGGCATTCGGCTGTGGCGGGGACCGTGACCCGTCCAAGCGGGCTCCGATGGGACGGGTCGCCCGTCTGGCGGACTTCGCCGTGATCACGTCCGACAATCCCCGCAGCGAGGATCCGCTGGCCATCATTCGCGACATCGCCGACGGCCTGCACGGGGCCTCCCGCTGGGCCTGCGAGCCTGACCGGCTCGCCGCGATCCGGCTGGCGCTGGATGAGGCGCGGCCCGGGGACGTGGTCCTGATTGCGGGCAAGGGCCACGAAACGACCCAGACCGGTCCGCAGGGCACTACAAGATTCGATGACCGCAGCGCGGCACGGGAGGCGCTGGGGCAGATGGGGTATTGCTCGCCGTGACTCTTGAGCTCTCAGAGGTGTGCGACTGGCTAGGCGCCGCGTCCCCGCCTCACGCCGCGACCGTTCGAGGCTACTCGATCGATTCGCGAACATTGCAGCCCGGCGACCTGTTCTTCGCGATCCAAGGCGAACTGCGGGACGGCCATGACTTTGTCGGCGATGCCTTGGGACGGGGAGCTTCAGCTGCGGTTGTGCGCGAGTCGCACACGGGCGGCGGCCCGGTTGTCCGCGTGCCGGACACTTCCGCCGCGCTGGCGCGCCTGGCAGCGAGGGTTCGGCGGCGCTGGGGCCGGCCGGTCGTGGCCGTCACCGGGAGCGCCGGTAAGACGACGACAAAGGACGCGGCGGCATCCTTGCTGGAGGGATTCTTCCGTGTGGCGAAGTCCGAGGGAAACCTCAACAACCAATACGGCCTGCCGCTGTCGCTGCTGCGGGTGCCTGCTCGCGCGGATCTAGCGGTTGTCGAGATTGGAATCAACCGCCCTGGCGAGATGCGGCCGCTGGCGAGGGTCGCCCAGCCTGATGTGGCCGTCGTCACGAATGTAGGAACGGCACATGTGGGGAACTTCGGCTCGGCAGACGGGATCGCCGCGGAAAAGGGCCGGTTGGTCGAAGAGCTGCCGGAGGACGGGACGGCCGTGCTCAATGCGGACGATGCCAGGGTTGCAGGATTCCGCCGCCGGACTCACGCCCGCGTCCTGACATATGGCACCGGGCCCGCCGCCCAGCTGCGTGCCGAGGGGATTGAGGATCGCGGCCCGGAGGGGGTCCGCTTCCGGCTCGGGGGATGCACCTTCGCCTCGCCCTTGGCGGGGCGGCACAACGTGTACAACATCCTCGCCGCGGTCGGAGTTGCAAGTGCGCTGGGCATCGCCGTGCGGCGATTGCGGGCGGCTGTTGCGGCCCTGCGCCCGGTGCCGATGCGCGGGGCGGTCCGCAAGGTCGGGGGCGTGACCCTGATCGATGACTGCTACAACGCCAGCCCGCCGGCGATGAGGGCCATGCTGGGCGTGCTGGCGAGGGCCGATGCTTCCCGCAGGATCGCGGTCTTGGGTGAGATGCGCGAGCTTGGCGCGCGGTCCGGAGAGTTGCACCGCCAAGTGGGGCGGGCCGTGCGGAGCGCGGCCGTCGACTATCTCGTGGCGGTGGGAGGAAGGGCCGCCGACATTGCGGAGGCTGCCAGGGTGCCTTCGGAGTTCCACGAGTCTCCGCTGGAGGCCGGAGCAGCGCTGGCCAGCCTGCTGCGCCCCGGCGACGTGGTTCTGTTCAAGGCGTCCAGGGCAGTCGGGCTGGAGCGCGCGCGCGACGCGGTCAGCCAGTGCCTTGCCCTGCGCGAGACAGAGGCAGCCTGACAGCCATGCTCTTCGAACTTCTGGGGGAGTTGGCGGCCGAGCACGGGCCGATCCGCGTCTTCGGCTACATCACCGTCCGCACGGCTCTGGCCAACATTACCGCGCTGGCCATCGGCTTGGCGGTCGGCCCGTGGCTCATGCGGCGATTGCAGGCAGCCCAAGTGGGGCAGTTCATCCGCGAGGATGGTCCGGCATCCCACCACAGCAAGGCAGGGACTCCCACGATGGGCGGCCTGCTGATATGCCTCGCGACAATCATCCCCACGCTGCTGTGGGCCGACCTGAGCAACGCCTACGTGGGAATCGTTCTGCTGTCGATGGTCGGATTCGGGCTGATCGGCCTGGCCGACGACTACATGAAGGTGACCAAGCGGCGCAGTCTCGGCCTGTCGTCGAGGGCCAAGCTTGGGCTGCAGTTGCTGATGACCATCTTTGTGGGGCTGGCCCTGGTCCGACTCAGCGGGCACGGGGACTACTCGACCCTCCTCACCGTTCCGTTCTTCAAAGAGGTGCACCCGGATCTTGTGGTCGTAGGCCTCCTCGACAACCCTCTCACGTGGCCGCTCGCCTACGCCCTCTTCCTGCTCTTCCTGTTCTTGGTCCTCGTGGGCTCGAGCAACGCGGTGAACCTCACCGATGGGTTGGACGGGCTGGCGATCGGCCTAACCGTGATCTGTGCAGGGGCGCTCGCGGCGCTTGCGTACGTCGCCGGGCACTCCGAGATCTCGGGTTATCTGGATGTTCCGAGCGTTCCGCTGGCCGGCGAGCTGACTGTTTTTTGCGGGTCGCTCGTGGGCGCAAGCCTGGCCTTCCTCTGGTACAACTCGCATCCGGCCCAGATGTTCATGGGGGACGTGGGTTCGCTGAGCCTCGGGGGAGCGATGGGCACGGTCGCAGTGCTGGCCAAGCAGGAGATCGTGCTCCTCTTCATCGGCGGCGTCTTCGTGGCAGAGACGCTCTCGGTCATAGCCCAAGTGGCAAGCTTCAAGCTGACGGGCAAGCGCATCTTGCGAATGTCGCCGTTGCACCACCATTTCGAGCAGCTCGGCTGGTCCGAGTCGAAGGTGATCGTGCGCTTCTGGATCGCGGGGCTGGTGTGGGCCCTGCTGGGATTGAGCACCCTGAAACTGCGATGAGACTGAAGGGCAGGCGAGCGCTCGTGCTGGGGCTGGGTAAGTCCGGCTTGGCCGCTGTACGCTTCTTGGTGGCAAGGGGGGCAGTCGTTGAGGCGGCCGACTCGCGCGCACGAGAGGATCTTCCAAGCGCCGTTGCCGCTCTGGAGGGAATACCGGTGGTCCCGCATTTCGGGGGGCACCCGGAGGCGCTGCTGGCCAAGCACGACCTGATCGTCCCCTCGCCGGGCGTCCCGTGGGACCTGCCCGGCCTTTGCCAGGCTCGGCGTCGAGGGGCAACAGTGTGCGGGGAGCTGGAACTCGCTGCAGCCGAGCTGCGCGGCCGCGTCATCGGGATCACCGGCACGAACGGGAAGACCACCACCGCATCCTTGGTCGACCACGTCCTGAGGGCGTCTGCCGTGCCGGGCAGGCTTGCCGGCAACATCGGCACGCCCGTGCTGGAGATCACGCCCGATTCCCGCCCGGACGACTGGACGGTCCTAGAGCTCTCCAGCTTCCAGCTTGAGGCCGCCGCGGCCTTCCGTTGCCACGTGGCGGCTGTCCTGAATGTCACCCCGGACCACTTGGACCGGCATGGAAGCTTTTCCCGGTACGCCGCGGCGAAAGCCCGAATCCTGCGCAACCAGCTGGCCGCCGACACCGCAATTCTCAATGCCGCGGACGTCCAGTGCCGGAAGATGGAGTGCAAGGCGCGCGGGTCGGTGGTTCGTTTTGCCCGCGTCTGCTCCCGTGGCGTCGATTCCTGCGCAGCGGGGGGACGGATCCATTTCCGGGGGACTGACGTCGGGAGCGCTGACCTGCCAATCAAGGGCG
>JAJDWM010000109.1 GCA_022825595.1 Bryobacterales bacterium
CACCCTGGAATGGCAGGATCTTGACGGCGACTCTGCCAGCTGCTTTCAGACTCCGTGGACAGACGTTCAGGAACTGTTTGCCTTGGAGGACAGACCCGTGCGGCTGGTCTACGGCTATCCCGGATCGGGAAAGACGGTGGCGCTCTGGAAGGCGGTCGAGGCTCGAACATCGGGCCAAACCATATACCTGTCTTGGTCGCGAGCTCTCGTCCGGCAGACTCGGGCCAGGTTCTATGCGTTCGCTCCTCCCGGTTCGGCTGTTGATGCCCGCGACTTCACCACCTTCCTCGGCGAGCTTTGCGGCACTGATGTGCGGCGCCAGTCGCTCACAGCCAGCCGAGCGGCGTTCAGGAATGCCTTTGAGTGGTGGAAGATCAGCGACCATCTGGGACCGTGGAAACAGCGGATGGACGCCTTGCATGCCGAAGTGCGCGCGGTCCTGTTCGGATGCGCCGTTCCGGGCATGTTCAAGTGCTCAGACGACGGGTTACGGATCAGTGACGAGGCGTACTTGTCTGCCGGCACGACTTCTGTCGGGCGCGACGCCGGCTTGCAGGTGCTGGCATTGATCCGCCGTGCAGGCTGGAGGGCGTGGTACGACCATGTGTTTCCCGAGATCGCGGCGGCCAAGAGTGCGATAGAGCGACTGCGAAGCGGTTTTCTGCCAGACGGGCTGCTCGGTTTTGACCGCATCGTCGTCGACGAGGTTCAGGACCTGACCTTGCTCGAATCGGCGGTCATCGCCGAGTACTGCCGAGCCCTGGCGGCTAAGAGGGGCCGTGCGCCGTGGCTGCTGATGGCCTTCGACGATGGCCAGACCGTCCGACCGTCCGGATTCCACGCGGGCCGGCTCAATGCGTTGCTCCACGATTGGCTGACGGTTCCTGAGGAGTTCAATCTCGAGCGCAATGTGCGCAGTCCCGGAGCGATCGCGAGGGTCGTTGAACGCGCATCCATCCTGTACACCGTGATCCGAAAGGGCTCTCGCCCGGTCGATCAGCGTCGGCAGATTGCGGACCGTGACGGCGCAGCCCGCGTCGATTCGAGGATCATTTACACCGAGCTCGAGGACAGGGCGCAGGCGCGACGGTTGCTGGCCAGACTCGGCGATGTCGATGACGTGGCGGTCGTGACCCCCGAAGGCGTCGCGCCTGACTGGGTGCCGACGGAGTGTCGCGACGCGATTCTTACTCCCGAAGATGCAAAGGGACTCGAATATCCGTCAGTTTGCGTTCTTGACCTAAGCCGGGTGCTCAAGGGTCTGCGGCGGAGTGTCGACGAGCAGGACCCGCTGGAAATCCAACAGCGGCGGACCGCCATCGACCGCCTGCGCGTGGCTCTCAGCCGTGCGACCGAGAACCTCATTCTGATCGACGTAGCACCCGATGACCGAGGGCGAGATCTCTGCTTGCAGTTGCTGGGCTCTGCAGAACGATTCGCCGCGAGCGACCTCCTCGAGCTCTTCGAGGACGCAGATTTTCCGCCGGACGAGAGGGTCTATACGCGGACCGGTGACGCGAAGGCGTTGATGGAAGTCAATCTGCGGCGTGCCTGGCAGAGGGCGCTGCAGGCTCTCCGGCTTCTTGGCGGCACGCGAGACAGCGTCCTCGTCGACGATCAGGCCGTTCAATCCGAAGTCTGCCTGACCGTGCTGTCCGTCGCTGCCCGGAGGTTGACCGAGGACGAACTGGAATCCGAACTGCGCACCAACATCGGCGAAACCGCGCATAAGGTGGCGGTGAAGTGGGGGAACTCGAGGCAGGCAACTGCAGTGAAAGCGCTGGTCTCGTGGACACGGGATCCCACGGGTCCGCCTTTGGACCTGCTTGAGTCCGGCCTGGCGCTAGGCGAGCCCGACCGGGCTTGGTTCGAGGATGCCTTGGCACCGGTCCACCAAGCTCTGCGGCAAGCCCTTCGACGCTGCGCGGCCGACCCCCGTTACGCTCCGCGCATGGCCCGCAACATCGACGGCTGCTTAAGGCTTGCGGGCGTCATGGGCGTCATGGGCAAGGAGGTCCAGCGCCTGCGGGAGATCGCAGCGGAAGCCCTCGCGGAAGAATCCGAGTTTCGCGACGCGAGCAAGATGCTGTCGCTGGTCAAGGAACCTGACCCTAGGACGGTTGGGCTGGTCGCGGAGGGCCTCGGTCGGTACGCGCAGGCTGGCGCAGCATTTGAAGATGCCGCCATGCCCGAGGCCGCTCTGCGGAACTGGCGCTTGGCAGGGAACTTCGAGAAGGCGTTGCAGCTGGCCGATGGCCAGACGAGGAAGGACCTGCAGTGGTTGATTGCTACGGAAGAGCATATGCGTGTGCGGCCGTTCGAGTTGCAGGAGCGAATCTCGCCGTCGGAGCGATCGCGGTTGACTAAGGCAACGCGCATGCCGGCGAGGAGAAGAGCCGCTCGGGGAGGCGGCAAGAGCCAAAGGTGAACTAGGCGATTGGACCACGAGGGGAGGGTGGAGATGCCGAGAGCAAAGAATAGGCGCTACCGTCAGATGCGGATTGACGAGTTGAGCAATGCGATTTCGAACCTTGAGAATCGGCGTAAGCGCGGGAGTTTCGAGAGTGCCCTGTCGCTTGCCGAAGGCCAAGCGAAAGCTGACTTGCAGTGGATGATCAAGACCGAATCGCTCATGAAGCGCCGTCCGGTAGGCATTCAGGATCGCCTGACGACCGGCGAGAGAAGGAGGCTTGGTCAGGTGATGCGCCTGCCGCACCGTAAGAAACTCTCATGAGCCGGTCGGGCACACCGAAGGTACGAAGTCGCGCGACACGCGATAGATGCTAAGGACTCTGGACAAGATAAGCTGATCTAGCGTTGCGCTGCAGTTGACACACACGGTGTTGTGTAGAACGCCAGTAGTGCGAATTGGCCTTCGCATGCTGAAGTCGGGCACCGCCGATCACCGCTTTTCATGGCCGTAATTGCACTAATTCTAGGGGGCGTTGGAAGGTGTTGAATCAGGATCGGGTGTCTCCCTCGTAGACGATGCGTCGGTTGCCGATCCAAGGGATGCGGACCTGCTCCTGAGCTTGCAGCGTCTCGAGCAGTGCGGGCAGGTTGCGCTTCTTCTTCAGCATCACGAGGCAGGTGTCTCGTCCCAGGCGCACCGTGGCGCCGGTGCAGAGCATGCGCTCGAAGAGCGCGCGTGCGGTCAGGTGGCTGTGGCCAGCTGGCAGGTCGAGAGCGAGGAGTCGGTACAGGTTGTAGGCGGTGATGGTCATCGGAAGGTCGAAGTCGACCTTGATCACTATAGAGGAGGAGAGGCGGCTGAGGTGGAAGAAGGAGAGTTGCTCCGAGATGGACTTCTCGACGAGCCAGCGTCGGGCGTAGCGGCGCAGGATGCGCCGCGTCGGGGTTTCGGGGTCGTTGGTCAGCAGCAGGGCCGGGCGTCGGGAGGGGCCGCGGAAGATGGTGATCTGGCGCAGCTTGCCGTCGTAGCCGCGCAGCCGGAATTCGGAGCTGTGGGCGCGCACCAAGCGCGTGCCGCGCTGCAGCGGGACGCGGATCTGGCGGCGGTCTCTGGGGTCGATCTGCCGGGCTTGCTCGAGGATGCGCTTGCCGCGGCGGCGGACGGTGATGAAGCGCACCTTGTCGCGGTTGAGGCGGGACAGGTTGCCGTAGGTCGTGAAGCGGCTGTCGAAGGCCAGGCAGCGCAGCTCGGGGCCGTTGTCGCGGTAGAAGTCGAGGAACTCGAGGATCGCTTCGGAGGAGGTCTCGCGACGGGTGCGGGAGTCGCTGCGCAGCAGGAGGCCGGAGTCGGCGTCTTGGGCGAGGGCGACGGAGAGGCCCACGAGCGAGCGGCCATGGTGCCCGGACCAGTGGGATTGCAGCGTCGTGTCGTCGCCCCAGTTCGGGATCGTCGTGAAGTCGAGGTTCACGGCACCCGAGACCAGCCCGTGTTCCTTCCAGACGCGCCCGAGGGCAGTCAGCAGCCGTCGGTTCATCTTGCCCACCACGCGGTCGGAGTAGGAGGAGAACCAGGCGGCCTTGGGCAGCACGTTGAGGCCCGCGAACAGGCCCAGCCCGCGATCCATGCACCACAAGTCGTCGCTGCTGTAGCGCCGCACGCTGGCCAGC
>JAJDWM010000028.1 GCA_022825595.1 Bryobacterales bacterium
GGCTCGGACGGCGAGACGGGCCCCGCGCTGTGCGCAGCAGGCTGGCGGCCAGACCCTTGAGGACCTGCCGGTCCTTCAGCACCAGCGCACGGCCCTTGGGCGCGCCGACCGGGCAGAAGGTTGCGGCGCGGGTCCCCTGCCGCCAAGCCTTGGAATGACCGCTGGCAGGCATGCGCCTGCGACACGCCCAGTTAGTCAGCAGCGGCGGGCCGACAGCCTGCCGGCCTAGCCGAGGCCACGCCCCCAATCCACTGTCAAAGGCTCGGAATCGCTATGCTACGCGTACGATCCGGTTGCAGTCAGCTGTTTCACGCACTTGAGCTTGCACCTCATGAGTGAACCTTGCTATCTGCTCAACAGTGGGCCGCCGGCTCGCGTCGCCCCAGAATCCCTCCATGACCGGAACTGTGACGGAAGGGCCCCTCCTACGCGGAGGCTCGTCGGGCCCCTGGCTTCGGTCGCAACATCACCGAATGGATCGAGGATCAGCTTGGCCCCTCTATGATCAAGCCACTGTGAACGATGGCAGCGCGGCGCAGGCGGGCTCGGGCCTGAGAGACAGTCCATTCGTTCCGGGCCAAGGATTGATTCCGCCTTGCTTGGCGGGCCGCGAATGGGAACAGGTGCTGATCCAGAATCATTTGGTCCGCTTGGCTCGCAAGCGACCGCTCGGCACCAACCTCATCCTCTACGGCCCGAGGGGTAATGGCAAGACCGCGCTCCTAGCGTGGGCGGTGGTCCAGGCCCAAACCCGTGGAATTCGAGCGATCCGGCTTGCTGCCTCCCTGAGCTTTGCGAAGGAAGCCCTGCTCGATGAGCTGGCGCTCCTGCCCGCCTGGCTAGGAAGACGTGTACGAAGGATTGGTGCTAGCCCACCGATGGGTGCCAGTGTCCAATCACGCCACCCCGCATTTGGGACATTAGGCTCCATGTTGAAACGCAGGGCACGTTGGGAACCGCTCCTGCTGGCGCTCGATGAGGCGCACATGATCGACAAGGTGTTTGGCCGAGATCTGCTCAACATTGTTCAAACACGGCAACGCGAGGAGCTGCCCGTGATTCTGTTGTTCGCAGGGACACCGCAGCTACCCCGCCACCTGAACGCCATTCAGGCGTCGTTCTGGGACCGCAGCGAAAAACTGCCGATTGGACGCCTTGGCCCAGAAGCCTCAGCGGACGCCATCCGGGTCCCGCTCGAGGCGTGCGACCGGGCCATCGCGCCCGACGCGCTGGCGGCAGCGGTTCGGGAGAGCCAGGGCTATCCTTACTTCCTGCAGCTGTGGGGGAGGGCACTCTGGGACGGGTGCCCCGACCCTACCGAACCGATCTCCCTCGCGGACGTAGACCGTGTCAGGCCTCGGTTCTTGAGGGAGCGCGACCTGCTCTACATCAACAGGTATCAGGAACTCGACGACGCGGACTTGCTTCCTGTCGCGGCCGGCGTGGCCGCAGCGTTTACGGCTTCGCCGCAAGCAAGCCCAAGGAAGGTGAGCCAGGCCCTGGAAGCGAGCTTGGATCGCGAGGGTCTCGCATCGGACGGCCAAGCGATTAAGAAAGCACGACGTCTCCTGCGCGACCTTGGCTACCTTTGGCTAGTCAATCGAGAGTCCACACCCCAATACGAACCCGGAATTCCCAGCTTGATGCGGTATGTGGAGCGAGCCCAGAGGTAAGAGTCCTCGTCCGATCTTCCTCGCAGTACAATATCGTCGGCTATGCGTGTGCGTGCCGGTTCCCCAACGATGTTCCGGTCCGTGGGGTGCGTCCTAGCACTGCTTGCGTACAACGGGGCGGCAGCCCTTGGTGCCGAGGCCGACGCTGCTGCATTGGAACACTTCGAGAAGACGGTTCGCCCTCTTCTCGTCGAGCGCTGTCACGCGTGCCACAGTTCAGATGCTCCTAGCGTCTTTGCCGGCTTGCGCCTCGACAGCCGCGACGGGGTACTGGCGGGCGGGGACTCCGGTCCCGCCATAGTGCCCGGGAATGCGGCCGACAGCCTGCTGCTGCGGGCATTGACGGGTCAGGGCAAGGTCCTGATGCCTCCGACCGGACGGCTCAGCGAGAGCCAGATCTCCGAGATTGCCGCTTGGATCGACGCCGGCGCTGCTTGGCCCGATGAAAGCGCCCCGGGGCTGCCCGATCCAGCTGAGCCCTTTGATCTGGAGCGCAGGCGCAGCGAACACTGGGCGTGGCAGCCGGTCAGATCCAAACAGCCACCCCTCGTGGATCGGGCCGGGTGGCCTCAGTCCTCAATCGACCAGTTCCTCTTGGCTCGGCTCGACGAGGCTGGCCTGGCGCCTGCTCCCCAAGCGGATCGGTTCGCCCTCCTCCGACGCGTCTCGTTTGCGCTCACGGGCCTGCCTCCGGCTCCCGAGGATCTGGTCGCCTTCGGGAACGATCAATCGCCTCACGCGTTTGAGGCGGCCGTGGACCGGCTCTTGGCCTCGCCCCACTTTGGCGAGCGCTGGGCACGCCACTGGATGGACCTGTTCCGCTACACCGAATCTCACGGGAGCGAGGGAGATCCCGACATTCCCGACGCTTGGCGCTACCGGGACTACCTGAT
>JAJDWM010000217.1 GCA_022825595.1 Bryobacterales bacterium
CTCACTCCACGTCTTGGAGCGTCCACGTTTGTGCGGTCTTAGTTGCCAGCCGATACAGAAAGCCATACCCGCTTCAGCCCCGGTTCTTCGCGCGGGGTCCCCGCCTAGTGGCGAGCGGCCGTCCCGGGGAGCTCAGTTCCCCCCGGATCGACCACAGCGAAGCAGGCCGGCCGACTCGGTGCCCTCGCGGCGGGTCCCCGGACCGGGCTTTCTTAAACGAGCTGCTTCTGCGGACATTGCGCTGGAAGTTCCCCGGATCCAGAGTCGTGTTCCAAGCAGCCTCGTACACTCTCCGCAGTTCGCTGATCGTGAATCTCGGGCGGCAGAACCGGGCACCCACTGCCGTGTACTCCATCTTCGACCTGAGGCGCTCCAGGGCGTCGCCCAAGATCTCGGTGTGGTCGAACGCGAGGTCAATCGATAGGTCCTCGACCCTTGACACAGGCACCAGATCCGCCCGGGCCGCGTCGCCGCCCCCCGTAGGAGGCGCCAAGTTCGGGCATGCGGCCCAGTATGCGACGGTGATGACCCGCATCCGCGGATCGCGTTGGGGGGAGCCGTAGCTGCGAAGCTGCTCGAGGTACGCATCCTCCTCCGTCACGCCGGTCTCCTCCCTGAGCTCCCGCGCAGCGGCCGCATTGAGATCTTCGTCCGGCCGGACGAAGCCTCCCGGCAGCGCCCAGGCCCCCTTGAATGGCTCCTCCCCGCGCTCGACGAGCAAGACCCGCAGCGTATCGTCATGAATCGTGAAGACCGCCATGTCGACCGTGACGGCCACGGGAGGGTAGTCGCGCGGATTGTATGCGGGGAGCGGTGAACCGGGCATGCCGAAATGATTGTACAAGGTTATTGACAGTGTGACAATAAGTGTGTTATTGTGAATTAGACAATTACATGACCGGCTCCGGCCGGAAGGAGGACACCACAAAATGACGCTACAAGCACTCGAGAGGGCGGCTGTCGGCCTGCCCATCACCAGGGCCGGAATATCGTTCATGCCCATCTACTTGGCGGGCAACCCGCTGCCCAAGATCGCTACCGGGCCCGGTTCGGGCCTCGTCATCGACGAGTTGGACGGCGCGGCCGTTCCGACCCTGATGGCGCAAAACCCCACGAGCGTTCCGATCCTCGTCGTCGAGGGCGAGCACTTCATCGGCGGCTTGCAGAACCGGACCGCCAACGTGACGGTCCTCGTACCTGCGGCCACAAAACTCAAGATTCCCGTTTCCTGCCTTGAGAGAGGAAGGTGGGGGCGAAAGCGGTCGCATAGGCGCAGTTCCGCTTACGCCCCAAGGCAGGTGCGGCGCGAGACCACCGTGGGAGTGAATGAATCGCTGGCGCGCGACGGCAGTCGGCACGGAGACCAAGGGGCAGTGTGGAACACGGTCGAAGAAGTGCTCGCGAGCAACCGGGTGTCCTCGGCGACGTCTGCCGCAGAGGACTTGCACGAGGTGCGCCGGCGGGACGAATCGTGGTCCGGCATTGTCAAGGAACTGATCCGGATCGGCCCTCTCCCGGAACAGTGTGGCTTTGCAGTCGCCCACGGGAGCCGAATCGTGGCTGTCGAGGTCTTCGGTGCGCCGCAGCTGTTCGCCGTGCACTGGGAGGCACTTGTCCGTTCGTACCTCTTCGAGCGGCCCGCCAAAGGCGGATTCCCGTCGGCTTCGTTCGTCCTGCGGCTGATCCGTCGGTTCGGTCGGACGGCCTCGGAACCCGCACCCGCGGTCGGGATCGGCGTCGAGCGGCGACTCCAAGGGGCGGAGGTGACAGGGCAGGCGCTCTTTGTGGACGAGAGTCTGGTTCACGCGAGCGTCTTCACGCAGTAGATGCCGCCGCTGGCTCATCAACTCGGATGCGGACCGCTGTAGGCAGAGGACTGCCGAATCCTACTCCGGTCCACGTCCAGGCTGCCGACAGCAGGCCGCGGACAGAGCCCCAAGGATTCGCGGCTCACCGCCGGGCTTTACCGGATCCCGCCGGGCGAGCCATGGGCTACGGGGGCTGCGTATACCGGCAGAGCAAGCGTGACCTTGCGACGCCAAGATCGGTTGGGGCTAGCGTCAAACGTTGCCCCACCTCCCCCGCGAGAGCATTCCACAGTAGAGCCGGCCGCGTTGCCCACTGGACCGGACATCGAGCGCGCGGAGTAGCGGACCCGGCAAACTCCAGCGAGTTGCCGCGGCCGCCGACCAGCGCTCAGGGGCGCTGTGACCGGAATGCACGGCGGGTCAGGCCAGTCTGCTTCATGACCCTCGCTGTGGTCGCCAGGCCGGCCGATCCCACCTAGGCCGCCTCCAGAGCACTGCGGCAGGCGTCACTAGGGTCGATCTACCTGTGGGATGGTGCGTGCCGGCAACCGACGCGTAGGTGCCGGATGCGCATCGTCTCCGTTGAGCGGTGCAGCGGCGATCTCCCACCATCTCTGCCGAGCCCGTGGCCCGGCTCGTGGCCCGTATGCAACCTCTGGTGGCCAGAGGCCAACACCGGGGTAGACTACTCTCAATGCCGAAGCTCACCCGTCGCGACTGGATGGCGACGGCCACTGCTGCCATCGCAGCTGGGTGCCAAGAAGGTGGGGACACCGCGCTTGCTGGACAGCCCAACATCCTCCTGGTCGTTCCAGACCAGCTGCGGTACGACTGGACGGGCCTGAACCCCAACCTTGGAGTCCGTACCCCGAACCTCTCCGCCCTCGCAGCCCGCGGTGTTCAGTTCGCGAACTGTTACTGCGCATCTCCTCTTTGCGCACCGTCCCGGGCGTGTCTGGCTGCGGGCGTCGAATACGACAGGTGCGGCGTACCGGACAATTCCCGAAACTACCCGCTGGACCAAGTCACCTACTACAGCCTTCTTCGCCGAGCGGGCTACCACGTCATGGGGTGCGGCAAGTTCGACCTGCACAAGCCAGAGCCAAGCTGGGGCAGGGAAGGGCAACACCTGCTTCCCGAGTGGGGTTTCTCCGACGGCGTCGACAGCGCAGGCAAGTGGGACGCCATCCGCTGGGGCATGGACGAGCCCTGTGATCCCTACACCGCCCACCTGCACGACGCTGGTCGTGTGGCGACCCACCTAGCTGACTTTCTGAAGCGGCGGGAAGTGGGAACGTTCGCGGCCACCTTCCCGACACCGCTCCCCGAGGAGTCCTACTGCGACAACTGGATCGCGGAACATGGCTTGCGGCTGCTGCGCGGAGCGCCTGCCGACAGGCCTTGGCACCTGGTGGTCAATTTCGCCGGCCCGCACGAACCGATGGACATAACTTCTCGGATGGACGGCCTCTACCGCGACACGGAGTTTCCCCAACCCAACCGCTCCACAGAGTTCAGCCCCGGGAAGCACGTCGAGATTCGGCGCAACTACGCGGCCATGATCGAGAACATCGACTCTTGGATGGGCCGGCTCATGGCGGAGGTCGAGGCCCGGGGCGAACTGGAGAGGACGCTTGTCGTGTTCACGAGCGACCATGGCGAGATGCTTGGCGACCACAATCTCTGGATGAAGCGGCTGCCGCAACAGGGGTCGGTCGGGATCCCGTTGGTCATCGCAGGACCAGGCGTCCGCTCCGACGCAATGACGGATTCCCTGGTGAGCTTGATGGATCTGGCGGCAACGTTTCTGGACTATGCGGGCGTCCCCGTGCCACAGTCGATGGACAGTCGCACCCTGAGGCCCCTTCTCGACGGCTCGTCGACCGACCACAGGGAGTTCCTGCTGAGCGGACTCGACCCGTGGCGCTGCATCACCGACGGGCGGCTAAAGCTGATCCGTGGATATGCAGGCGGCCGGGTCCCGGGCGGTTCGGGACTGCCGGCGTACCCCGCTGGAGATGCGGGATCGGAGCCCATGCTGTTTGACATCCAAGCTGACCCGTTCGAGAACGACAACCTCGCAGGGAGGGCACACAGCGATGTCGAGCGCCTCACCACGGCCCTGCACCGACTCCTGGGAATCGCCTGATGGCCCGCAAGCTTCGCATACCTACCGGCCCGTATAGCCGCCACATCTTGCTGTGCGCAGACCAGTCCAAGCCCAAGTGCGCCCCCCGTGACGTCACTTTGCCAGCGTGGAAGCTGCTCAAGGGCCGCCTTGACGACCTGGGCCTCTCACGCGGCAACGGCTGCGTCTTTCGTTCGAAGGTCAACTGCCTGCGCGTGTGCGCGAACGGACCCATCGCGGTGGTCTACCCCGACGGAACTTGGTACCACTCCGCAAGCGGCGACGTGCTCGCGCGGATCATTACAGAGCACCTTCGGGACGGAAATCCCGTGGAGGAGTACATATTCGCCCGCAATCCCCTGCCGGATGCAGCCTCAGACTGCGATTCCTGAAGGGTCGCGCCCCGGAACGTCCCATCCCAAGCCGACCTTGACGGAGCATCGTCGCACCTGCGAAACTCTGACCATGCGTTTGATGAGTCTCGCCCTCCTATCCTGCTTGGCTGTCCCTGCGGTTTCGGCGTCCGACGCCGGTGATGTTCGGAGGTACCTGTACCTCAGCATGCCGGACGGTGCCCAGAAAGAAGGCCGATCCAAGGCTGGCATTCTGATCTTCGACATCGACAACGGGCACAAGTTCGTCAGGCGCATCGACATGCCCGTGTTCGAGGAAGGACTCCGCGGCTTCGCGGGCAACCTCGCCATGCGGAGCGCCTACTATTCGTCGACCAACCATCGCCTTGGGCGATTTGACCTGGAAACCGAGAAGACCGTCTGGGAGAAGGTCTACGACGTCGGCTGCGACCGCTCATCGGTGACGCTGGACGGAAAGAAGATCTATGTGCCGACCGGATGGTGGTACAAGGGCGAGGACGCCGGGCTTCTGGTCGTGAACGGCGAGACGGGCGAAATCCTGAAGCGAATCACAGTGGGGCCCCAAGCCCACAACAGCATCGTGAATCTCTCGGGGACCAGGCTCTACCTCGGCACCACGACGACCCTTTCAGTCTTCGACACGGCCGACGAGAAGCTGGTGATGCAGGTCAAGGATGTCGGCGAGCGCGGCATCTTTCCGTTTACGATCGATTCTCGGGAGCGTTACGCCTACGTGTGCCTCGGCAACCACGTCGGATTCGACGTTGTGGACCTCAAGAGCGGCAAGGCCATCCACAGAGTCTTTGCCGGCGATGAGAAGATCCCCCACCGTACGCATGGTGCCGGCCTTACGCCGGATGAGACTGAACTCTGGATCAGCGACCAGCGAGGACAGAAGCTCTTCATCTTTGACACAACCAAGATGCCCCCTGCGCCAAAGGGCCACGTAGAGCTGTCGCAAGGGGGCCACGGATGGGTGGCCTTCAGTCTCGACGGAAAGTATGCCTGGAGCCATACGCCGGATGTTTTTGATATCAAGACCAAGAAGCTGGCGGCAACGCTCAGGGACGAGACTGGCGAGCCGGTCAGCGGCTCGAAGTTCATCGAGGTCCACGTCAAAGACGGCAAGATTGTGCGAGTCGGCCATGAGTTCGGCCTAGGTCGAAAATACGCCGACTGACGTGCCCAATTCGGGGCCAGCATTGGTAGCCAAGCTTGGCTAGACCTGCCACTCGGCATCAGGGTGACGACCGAACGTGGCCCTTGGGCGGGACAGCCTGCCCACGGTCGCGGAAGGTTGGGGACGACGCCGGCGACGCGTGCCGGTTCGTCAAGCGTTATTCGTCCGGAATGCTCCTGAGCAGCGCCGCAGCATCCCAGTATCCAGCTCGGCCCACATGCCGCCGCCGGACCCTCCCAACGTCTAACGGCTCCACCGCCGGGCGGATGGCCCCGAAACGTTTGCGAGCATAGCTGGCCAGCGCGGCGATCTCGCCATCGTCCAGCGATCCCGCAAAACCCGGCATCTCTCGGTCGTAGATCCGGCCGCGGACCTCGATCCTCCCCTTGACTCCGTGCAGGATGATCAGGACCAGCCGCTCCGGCGGCCCGACGACCCATGGGCTCCCGTCGAGCGGTGGAGCTTCGCCCATGCCCTGATCGTCGTATTGGTGGCAGGCTGAGCAGTAGCTGTCGAACAGCCTCTGACCGGGGCTGACCTCTTCGGTTGACTGCCCGGGCGCGAAGGCGGATGGCAGGAATGCCGCAACGACCGCGACCCGGAGCAATGCCTCCCGCCACGCCAGCGCCGACGCACGGACGGCCAGCCCGTCGGCCTGTTGCGGCCCATCCGCCGCCGCCGAGCGCCGCATGCGGGCAGTCAGCCGGCCGTCTCGACGAAAGCCTTGAACTCCGAAACGTCTCTTGTCTGCCCGGAGAATGTGGCTGCAATCGAACCGTCGGGGCGGATGATCGCATAGAACGGAATGCTCGAAGAGCGGAAGCGCTCAACCTGCAGTTCCTGGTGCCTCTCGCTGGCTTCGTCAAATCCGTCCGTGTAGAGTTCGACCAGCACGGTGTCTTCCAGTGCCCCCGCGATCTCGGCTCTCGTGAACATGTTCGCCTTCATCCACTTGCAGTTCGAGCACGCGTATCCCGTGAAGCTCACCAGCAGACGCCGACCCGAGCCGCCAGCCAGCGCGAACGCCCCTTCGAGGTCATCCTTGATCCACTCCAAGCCGCCGGCCTCCGGCGCGATGCCGGAACGGGTCTCGGGCACGTGCGCCTCGAGCTCGCCGAGGGACGCCCCGGACATTCCGGGGAACAGGCTGACCGCGAACGCCAGAAACACTGCGCCGACGGCGAAGCGCGACAGGCCGATGCCCTGCGCTGGCCCATCGTCGCCAAATCGCACGACGCCCCACAGATAGAGCCCGCCGGCGGCGAAAAGAACGACCCACAATGCTAGGAACCGCTCCCTGGGCAGCAATGCCCAGCCGAGAACCTGGTCCACGTTCGCGAGGTACTTCAAGCCAACGGCGACGATCACCAACCCTGCGGTCCGCTTCGTGACACTAAGCCAGGCGCCGCTCCTCGGCAGCCGTCCCACCAATGCGGGAAACAGTCCCAACGCGAAGAACGGGGCAGAGAGTCCGGTCGCAAACAGCGCCATTCCGAGGATCAGGTATGGTCCTCCGCCCGACGCAATCGAGCCGGCCAAGAGGGATCCTACAAACGGCCCAGTGCATGCGAACGAGGCTAGGGTGAACACTAGGCTGAGCATAAGCGTGGGCAGGAGACCAGCTCCGGCGGACCGCTGGCTCGCTCCGGTAGTCCACGAGCTGGGCATGGTGATCTCAAATGCTCCAAGCATGCTCAGGGCGAAGCCGAACAAAACGACGGCGATGAGCAGGTTTGCCCAAGGATTGGACCCGACTTGGCTGAGCCCGAAGGGCCCGAGTGCAGCGCTCAGGCCGGCACCGATCGCCGTGAAGAGTAGAATGACGCCCAGACAAAATGTGCTGGCCTGCCGGACGATCGAACCCCAAGGCCGTTCCTCCGATCCAATGAACGAGCCCATATAGATCGGGATCATGGGAAAGACGCAAGGCGTCAGGATCGCAACCAAGCCGAATCCGAGAGCCAGCATGGCAAAGCCCAGCAACCCTTGGGACTCCGCCTCAAACGCAGCCACCGCGGCAACCTCCGTTACCGGGCCGGCTGACCGGCTCTGGCGGGGCCGCCCTACTTCGTTGACCTGAACCGGGCCGTAGCCGTCTGGCAGTGCGGCCGCCATTGGCGTCGCCGCCGGGTCCAGCACGACTTTCGCGACCGCGCTCTTGCGCTTCGGCGGAAGGCACTGGCGATCGTCACAGGCGCCATAACGCACCAAGGCCTCCATCTCGGTCGGGCCAACCGGACCGTCAGCCAATTCGAACTCTACCCAGAACTCGGCCCTGTGCGTGTACCACTCGACTTCGGCCTGAAAGTTAGGGTCGAACACGACCTCGGGGGTCGGCTGATAGGCCCTCCAGCCCGCCAAGGCTGCCGTCGGCTCCATCCCGATCGCCAGCGGTATCCCCTCTTGGGTTGTCGTCGAGTAGATGTGCCATCCGTCCTCGACGGTTGCGATCAGCCGGGCCGTCGCGGTCGAGCCGGGCGGAATCCTCTCCTGTTCGAACTCCAGGCTCCACTGCACAGGATCATAGATCTGCCCCGCAAGTCCGGCACAGATGAATAGAGCCACCCCCAAGGCGGCTGCGGACCGGACGCTAAGGAAGTGACGGGCAGGGAAGTTCATTTTCTTTTCTCGCGCCGGAACGCGCGGGGCGACAAGCTCGATGGCCAAGGCCCTGACTAGCGGATCCCTGTCCTCAGTCTACTCCTGAGTCGAACTCGAAGAGTGCGCTCCGAAACCGCAGGAACTCGGCTAATACGCGCCTGTATTCCTCGATCCCGACTTCGCGGTCGCAGCAGACGAGCATCAAGAATCCGTCGCTCCGGAAGTTCCCGTCCCAAGCGCGCAGCCGGTCGTCACTCCACGCGAGGTCGACCGCGTCCAGCCGGTCGTCGGGAATTGCGTCCATGTGGGCGCGTAGGTTGACGTCCGTCTCATCGGGAGGTCTCGTGTACGGCGCATCCTCAAATCTGGGGCGATTCAGCTTCATTGGGGACTCGCAGGCGCTGGCTCGGGTCGATGGCCAGCCAAAGCAGGGCGCTCAGCACATAATAGGCGGCGGAGACCAACAGCGGAGGCTCCCAGCTTCCAGACCGCTCGACCATCACGCCCGTCAGCCAAGGCGCCAACGCCCCGCTTACTTGGCCCAGCGAGTTCATCGTGCCCGACACCACCCCAGAGGCCGGTCCCCCGATGTCAAGGCAGGTAGCCCAGGTAACCGCCAGTATCAGCTCCGCAGAACCAAAGCTCAAGCCAAGGAAGACGAGCGCGAGCACGTTGTCAGAGACAGTGGCCGCGAGCGCCAGGAACGCGGCAGCTCCCACAAACCCGCCCATCGCGGGCAGACGTCGGGCCGCCCGGACCCCGAGCGACGGCACGAGGCGGTCACTGATCCAGCCGCCTGCCAAGCTCGCAACTGCCCCCGACACCAGCACTGCGGCCGCGGTCGGACCGATCTCCGGAAGGTCCAAGCCCCTGGCCTGCTCCAGATATGTGGGCAGCCACTGGATGTAGAAGTAAAGGCCCCATGTGTACCCCGAGTACATCCCGCAGAGCGCCAGCACGCTGCGGTTCGTAAGCAGCGCCGCCCAAGGGGCCCTTCCCGCTCGGCCGCGCGCAATGCGCTGTTCGCGGATCCGAGCCAACTCTTCCTGTCCGACCGCCCGGTGGACATCAGGAGTGTCCCGGAACCATGCGCTCCAGACCGCAGCCCACACGATGCCTAGGACCGCAAACACCCAGTAAACGCCACGCCATCCCAACGGGGACATCAGCGCGATCACAATCCACGATGTCAGGGCGAACCCGACCCTGCTGCCGAACATGACGACCGACTGTGCCCTGCCGAGCTCGTCGCGCGGGAACCACCTCGCGATGGCCGAGGTGGCCCCTGGAAACGCGCCGGCCTCCCCGCAGCCGAACAGGAAGCGGATGGCAACCAGCGAACCAAAGCTCCAAGCCGCGCCTGTGAGAGCCGTGAATGCTGACCACCAGACCACGATGCGAGTTAGCATCAGCCGGGCCCCGAACCGGTCCGCCAGCCACCCACCCGGGATTTCGAAGATCACGTACCCGACCACAAACGCAGAGCCCGCAAACCCGACCTGCGACAGAGAGAGACCTAGGTCGGCACCGACCGAACTCGCGGTCGTGCTGAAGCAGACGCGGTCCAGATAGGTGATGAGCATCAGCGCGAACAGCAGGGCGAGGACGCGATGCCTTCCAGCCATAGTTAATTGCGCCGGGATAGGACGGATTACGAGTCGTGCGTTCCCTGGCGCCCCCTAGGCTAGGCCTAGGCTTCGCCCGGCATGGGTCCCAAGAGGCCCTTGTCCAAGTAGCTGCTCTTGCGTGCGTAGCTCCTGGCTCTGGGATCGTGGGTCACCATGATGATTGTCTTTCCGTGGCGCTCGTTGAGAATCTTCAGGATCGAGAGCACGTCGTCAGCAGCCGCCGCGTCAAGCTCGCCCGTGGGCTCGTCCGCGAGGATGATCGAAGGGTCGGTGACCAAGGCGCGGGCGATCGCGACCCGCTGCTCTTGCCCGCCGGAGAGCTGCTGCGGCCGGTGGTCCAGGCGGTCCGCCAAGCCAACGACTCCCAGGGCCGTCCGGGCGCGCTGAAGCCTGTCCTTGCGGCGCAGGCCAGTGAGCAGCAGCGGAAGCTCGACGTTCTCCAGCGCCGTCAGGACAGGTATCAGGTTGAACGTTTGGAACACATAGCCTATGTTCTCGCTGCGCCAGTGGGCCAACTCACGGTCCGTCAGCTCGCTCAGGTCCTGCCCGAGCACGCTCACTCGCCCATCGGTGGGCTTGTCGATTCCGGCGACCAAGTGCAGAAGTGTCGACTTACCGGAACCGGAGGGCCCCATTAGGCAGAAGAACTCTCCGGCCTTGATGTCGAGCGAAATGTTGTCCAGTGCCCGGACAGAGTACTCCGCACGAACATACTCCTTGAGGACTCCCCGGAGCTCTACCGCGAAACTGGCGCTCATGCCTCCCGCCTTTCCACGCTCTGGCCGTCCTGCAAGCCCTCAGGAGGATCGAGGATGACCTCCTCACCGCCGCTCAGGCCGGTCTCGATCTCCACCCCGGCGGACGTCCGACGGGCTACGCGAACCTCACGTCGCACGGCCTGGCCGTCGATCAGCAGGAAGACACTGCCATCGTCGCGGACCGCCGAGGCAGGGATAGTCACCAAGGGCGTGGAACGCTCGGCACCAGCGGCGGAGCGCTGACCCTCCTCTGGCGCGAAGAAGGCAACGTTGGCGTTCATCTCGGGACGTATCAGCTCGTCCGGCTGCAGGATCTGCACCTTGACCTGCACAGTCGCCTTTTGGCGGTCGGCCTCCGGGGAGATCTCGACAACGCGGCCCTGATACTCTCGGTCCCGGTATGCGTCCGTCGCCACAATCGCCGCCTGGCTCATGAACACGCGCGCGAAGTCGTCCTGGCTGATGTCAAGCTCGACCTGAATGTCCTGCAGGTCGGCCATTGCCACCACGTATCCCTTGGCCCCCCGGTCTCCGACGAAGCCGGTCGTCACGAGCTCTCCGACCTCGACGTTCCGCTCCAGCACGGTCCCGGTCACGGGCGCACGGATGACAGTCGCGTCCACGAGGGTCCGGTTGTAGGCGACGATCCCTTCGGCGCGCTTGACCTCTGCGGCCGCCGCTTCAATGTGCTCGATGCGAGGACCGATCTCAAGGAGCTCTAGCGTGCGTGCGAGCGATTCCACGCGCTCGGCAAGTGCGTCGCGCTCATGCTGAGCCCTGTCGAAGTCTTCCTTCGAGGCGATGGCCTGCTTCCAGAGGCCGGTCGCCCGCTCCAGATCCAAGGTTGCCCTGCCCAGCTGGGCCCTGGCCTCCGAGAGATTCGCGCGCGCTCTTCGCACCTCTTCTGGCCTCGATCCTGCCTCCAGCTCCTTGAGCCGGGCCACAGAGGACTCCAGCGAGCCGACCGACTCGTGGAGGCGTGCTTGGTACTCGTCGTCCTCCAGACGCACGATTGGGTCGCCGGACTTGACCTTGTCGCCCTTCTCGACCCCCATCCACTTGACTCTCCCTACGACCTTGGACGCCACCTCGATCCGGTAGTGCGGCACGACATACCCAGCCGCCTGCAGCACGACGGCCCGACCGGCCGAGCCAGCCCGGGGTGCCGAGACCCGGAGGGTCTCCACTTCCAAGGACCCGCCGAGCAGGGCAGCGATGCGCCATCCGGCCAGCACCGCCACCAACGACACGCCGATGACGATCCAGACAGTTGAGAGCTTCCCGCGCCGCCCACGCCGCGCCGCAGAACGGTCGATCCTGAGCCCCTCGAGCTCGCGATCCAGTCTCGCTTCGTCAGGCATCTTGGTCCGCTACACGGCTCCGAGCGAGCCCAGCACACTCTTGCGGGCGGCAAGCCAAGACGGGATGAAGCCACCGACGACGCCCATAACGGCAGCGAAGACCATGCCCCCGACCACATACTGCGGGGTCAGCTGGAACTGGAAGGAGGTCTCCGCGAAGGTCGTGAAGTTTCCGATACGGCCCTCAAATCCATGTAGCGGCGCCACCATCAGGCAGCCCAGCAGGCCGCCGACCAAGGACAGCAGCAAGGACTCGAGCATGAAGCTCGTCAGTATGCTTACCCTCGAGAATCCCAGCAACCTTAGGATCCCCACCTCCCGGGCGCGATTCGCCACAGCGGCGAACATTGTGTTCATCGCCGCGAAGCAGCTCCCGACCGCCATGATCACGGCAATCAGCGCGCCGAGACCCTGCACGGGACCTGCCGAGACCATTTGCTTGGCGTAGTACTCACTCTCCCGCTCGGCTTCCAGCGTCAGGCGCTGATCATCGGCGACGAGGCTCGTGAGAGCCTTGGCGGCGACTTCGTCCTGAGCTCGGACCAGTATGCTGCTGCGCATGCTGCCCCGACCGAGATCGGCGGCCGCTAGGTTCCCGTCAGCCCAGATCTCGCTGTTGAAGGCACCCTGATCTGTCTCGAAGACACCGACCACTTCCCAGTCTCCTCGGCCGAAGTACAGCATGTCGCCGACCGATGTCCCCGCGCGCTTGGCGTTCACCGCCTTGCCCACCGTAACCTCCCGCCTGCCCGTCTCGAACCAGCGCCCCTCGGTCAGCCTTACGCCCGGGCGCATCCGCGTACCGACCGGCGATAGGCCCCGCAGCGTTATGTTCGAGACCGATTCGGGATCTGTACGGAGGGGAAGGTTGACTACGGTGAGTACCTCATGGGAGATGAGAGGCTCACCACCGTTTGTGGCGATGCCGGGAGCGAACTTCAGCTGCTCAAAGTCCTCTTTGCTAACCACGCTCACCAGCTCCGCAGTGGACCCTTGGCGCATGACGATCAGGTTCAGCGGATCCCCGCCGACCTCAAGCGATGTCCGCAGCCCCTCCACCAGCGTCCCGATCCCGACCAGGACTGAGACGGTCAAGCCGACGCCCAGGGCAGTCATGAGCGTCGTGGTCCGCCGCACGACCAAGTTGCGAATGTTGTAGGAAACCGGAACCAGCATGTGCGCGCAGCCCCCTCAGCCTGCGTGCCTCAGCGCATCCACGATGTTCGTCCGGGAGGCAACCGTCGCGGGCACTGCGGAACTGCAAAGGCCGACTGCCAAGGCCGTCAATATGCATACGGCAATGCCCCATGTGGGAAGCACGAGCGTAGGGATGAACGGTCCCATGACCTGAACGGCCAGCGCACCTACGCCCGGCACCAACACGGTTCCCAAGATGCCGCCGACGATCGAGATCAGCAAGGCCTCGGCCAAAATCAGGCCGAGTACCGAGGCCGAGTCGAAGCCGAGGGTCTTCAGGACGCCGATCTCCCGGATACGCTCTCGCACCGACATGGCCACCGTGTTGGCCGAGACCATCAGCATGGTGAACACGATCGCCGCCGCGATCGCGAGCAGGAACAGCTTCACGTTGCCAAGCTGGGTGATGAAGGAGAGCTGGAAGGCAGCCTCGGTTTCCGTCTTGGTCGGCTCCGGCGCGTTCCGGAACATCTCGTCGACCTCCATCGCCACACGCGAGGCATCATCCGCCGATCGCAGGCGCAGTGCAAACACGCCTGCGTGCGACCCGCCCCCCGGCTGGTCCCGCAGGCCCTCTTCCAGATACTTCATGTGGAAGAAGGACTGGAAGTCGTCCGGCCCCTCGAAGATTGCCCTCACGGTCAGCTCCGGGTCGAACTGGTATATGTCACCCACCAGAGTGATGCGCTGGCCGAGCGTGAGACCGGTCCGCTCTGCGACGCTGGAGCCGATGGCGATTGCCTGTCGGTCGCGCTGGAAGGCCTCCAACTGATCGGCCGGAACCTTGAGCTCGGAGTAGATGTTGAAGATCTCTTCTTGGTCAACCGCAAAGCGGGCGAACATGTTCTCCGGACGGCTGTCGATGTACGTGCCGCCGAACCAGTTCATGGGGACTACGTTCCGCACGCCGTCGATCGCCGCGATGCGAGAGCGGTAGTACATCGGCATCACTTGCCCAAGGGACACCTTGTGCCGGGTCACAAGGCGTTGGGCCGACTCCTCCGACACGTCACGGGCGTACAGGGCCCCGTACACCGCCACCAGCATTCCTACAAGGCAAACAGACAGCGATGTGCTGACGACTGTGAGGAAGGTTCTGCGCTTGTTCCTTCGCAGGTTCTTCAGGACCAGCAGCAAGTGGCGTCCCATCGGTTTTCCCGCGGGCCGCCCCGAGGCTTGCGGCCCCTCCGGCTGGCGGACCAGCCGCTAGACCTCATTCTACAGAACGTCTCAGCTTGGCAAACTGCGACCGGTCGGCCAGGATCGGGGTCTAGCGCGCCGTGGCCCCGCCGTCGATGACCATCGTCTGCCCTGTCACCCACGAAGACTCGTCGCAGGCCAGGTATAAGGCCATCCCGCCGATGTCCCGGGTCTCGCCGAGACGCCTTATCGGCTGGCCGGCCGGGAACTCGCCGCCGCCCTCAAGGTTCTTCCAGAAGTACGAGCTGAAGTCCGTGCGGACCAGGCCCGGCGCGATGGCGTTGACCCGGATGCCGTGGCGGCCCCACTCGTCGGCCCACGTGCGGGTCATCATGATCAGGCCGGCCTTTGTGAAGCTGTAGAGCAGGCCTTCGCGCTGAGGCCGAAGCCCGGCAATGGAGGCAACGTTGATGATCGAACCTCCGCCCTTCTCGATCATCTTGGGCACCGTCAGGCGCAGGAAGCGGACGGCCGAGAGGACGTTGATCTCGACCATCTTCATCAGGGCCGCATCTGTGACCCGCAGGGACGGGCCCTGCTCGATGTTGGTCGCACCGTTGTTCACCATGACGTCGACAGTGCCAAAGATCCGTTCGGTCGCGGCCACGGCGGCTTCGACCTGGTTCACCCTGCCGATGTGGCACTGAACGGGAGCGATGCGGCCCCCCAAGCCCGAGAACTCCTCAGCAGTGCGTTGGAGGTTCTCGAGCTTTCGGCTGGCGATGACCACGTCCGCGCCGGCCTGAACGAATCTCCGCGCGATCTCCTTGCCAATGCCGCGGCCGCCACCGGTTACCAAGGCGACCTTGCCTTCCAGGCTGAAGCTCATAGACCCTCCCCGCGAGACAGCCCCAACCGTATCACGGGGCGCTGGCCTTGGAGATGCCGCCGGATCGTCGGCTACAATCGCTGCACTCTTCCGCGGCATGAGCCCGCAGCCTGTCACAACTCCCGTCCGACCAGCGCACCGCTTTGACCAAGAAGCGCTTGGGGCTTATCTTTCCGAACACTTGGCCGGATTCCAGCCCCCGTTCTCCGTCCTGCAGTTCGAAGGCGGGCAATCCAATCCGACGTTCCTGATGCAAGACAGGGTCGGACGTTACGTGCTTCGCAAGAAGCCGCCCGGCAAGCTGCTGCCGTCGGCTCACGCCGTGGAGCGGGAGCACCGAGTAATGAGCGCCCTGCGATGCACGGCCGTGCCCGTGTGCCGCATGCTGCTGCTCTGCGAAGACAGCGAGATCATCGGAACGCCCTTCATCGTCATGGAATATGTCCCGGGTCGGGTCTACCACGACCCCACGCTGCCGGGAATGCCCCCCAGCGAGCGGGGCGCAGTCTATCGGCAAGCCTGCGAAGTACTTGCAGCGCTCCACTCGATCGAGCCAAGCGCTGTCGGGTTGGAGAGGTTCGGGTGGGCAGGGAACTACTACGCCCGCCAGATCAGCCGCTGGTCGCGCCAGTACCAAGCCTCGCGCACGGCCGAGCTACCGGAGATGAACCTGCTGATGGAATGGCTGCCTAGGCACACCCCTGACCGCGAGGAGACGCGCATCGTTCACGGGGACTACCGGCTTGGGAACATGATCCTGCACCCTTCAGAGCCGCGCATCAGCGCCGTGCTTGACTGGGAGCTCTCCACGCTCGGCGATCCGGTTGCAGATCTAGCGTACAACCTCATGACTCACTACCTGCCCTCCCGGCGGCACCCTACATTGGCCGGGAACGTCCCGGCCAAGACCGGCATACCTGGGCTCCGTGCGCAACTGGAGTCCTACATCTCGGCCAGCGGCCGCGACCCTTCCGAGCACTGGGCCTTCTACCTTTCGTTCTCGATGTTCCGGTCCGCGGCGATTGGTCAGGGCGTCTACAAGCGAGGGCTCGACGGCAACGCGAGCTCCGAGACCGCCCTCGAACTTGGCCGCGAGGTCGCCTCCACGGCCGCCATCGCATGGGCCTTGGCGACTGGAGATCTTGATCCGTTCGGCTAGACTCGAAACTAACCCGTGCGCTACTCCTATCGGCGGCCTGCGTTCTCATCCGGCTTCGGGATGATGCCCCCGACCCCAAGGTCGATCAAGAAGCTCCTCTGGGCAAACTTTCTGGTGTGGTTCGCCTTCGCCGCCGGGATCGCAGCGGGGCTGGGCCCCGCCGCGCACCTGTTCCGCTGGCTGAGCCTGACGCCGCATACGTTCCTGAAGGGCGCCCTGTGGCAGCCCGCCAGCTACATGTTCCTTCACGACCCTGGCGGCCTGTGGCACGTCGGCCTGAACTTGTTCGCGCTCTGGATGTTCGGGGGAACGCTCGCCCGCGACTGGGGCGACCGGAGATTCCTGACGTTCTACTTCACGTCCGGGATCGGTGCTGCGCTGGCCGATGTCGCCCTGCGCACTCTGACCGGAACCGGTGCCGTGGCGACAGTGGGGGCGTCCGGAGCCGTACTGGCCGTTGTCACGGCCTTCGCCGTCACCTACCCGCGGACGCCGATTCTCATCTCCTTCATCCTGCCCGTGCCGGCCTGGGTCGTTGCCGTCGCGTACGCTGCAATCAACCTGCTGGGAGCTGTGCAGGATTTTGCCAGGGGCGGCAACCCGTCCGGCACTGCCTTCACGGTGCACCTAGCCGGCATGGCGCTGGGCTACTACTTGGTGCGACGCCGCGGCGGCATACCGGAGATGGGCGGCCTGCTGAAAGATCTCCAAGCGCGCCACCGGCAGTGGCAACTCCGCCAAGCGCGCAAGAAGTTCGAGGTCTACATGCGCGACCGGGACCGCCGAAACGGCCCGTGGACCCAATGATGCGAGGCCGTTCGCCTGCGGGCGGCCTGTCTCTGTTAAAATGAGGCTAGACCGGCATGCCTACCTTCGAACCGCTAACTGCCCTGTTCCTGGGACCTCTGGGAATGCAAGAGCTGCTGATCATCCTCATGATCGCCCTGCTGATCTTCGGCGGCAAGAAAATCCCGGAGCTGGCCAGCGGCCTCGGGCAGGGCATTCGGCAGTTCAAGTCCTCCCTGAAGGGCGATGACGTCGCGGAAGCCCCAGCCGGAACAGCGAAAGCCGGCAAGGACTCCTAGCGTCTGACTCGCCGGTGCCAAGCCGCCAAGCCGTTGCTTCGTGCGACGGTGGGCGGAGACCCCCCCTTCCGGCTGCGGCGCGGACGGCCGTGCCAATCACCCCATGACGCGTCACAGGGCGTGGCCCTGCAGCGAGCCTCCGGGGGAGCCTGTCGGCGCAGGCAGCGCGGGTCCTTGGAATGCATGAGCCAGTCCACGTGGTCGGAGCGGGGCTCGCGGGCCCCGAAGCGGCCATGCAGCTCGCAAGCGCCGGTCTGGCGTGTGTGCTGCACGAAATGCGGCCGGTCGCCCGCACGCCCGCCCACCAGACGGACTTGATCGGCGAACTGGTCTGCAGCAATTCCCTGAAGACGGAAACGCCTGGCAGCGCCCCTTGGCTCCTGAAGGAGGAATTGCGCCGCATGGGCTCGGCCTGCATGCAGGCTGCAGCCGAGGCGCGCATCCCAGGCGGCACGGCGCTGACCGTCGACCGCGGGCAGTTCGCCGCAGCCGTTACAGACATGGTCGAGGCGGAGCCGCTGATCAACGTGCGACGCGGCGAGGTGACCGGGCTGCCCGACGACCCCATGCAGGTCTGGATCATCGCAACGGGCCCGTTGACGAGCGATTCGCTGGCTGCGTCGATCGCCAGCCAGACGGGACAGGACCGTTTGTTCTTCTACGACGCGATCAGCCCCATAGTGGACGCGGAGTCAGTCGACATGACGGTCGCCTACTGCGCTTCCCGCTATGGGAACTCGCTGGACGGCAGCGCCGACTACGTGAACTGCCCGCTCAGCCGCGAACAGTATGAGCGCTTCGTCGAAGCCCTGCTCGGCGCGTCCCAGCACCAATCGCACGACTTCGACAACCCGAACTACTTCGAGGGCTGCCTGCCCATCGAAGAGATCGCCAAGCGAGGACCCCACACCCTGCGGTTCGGGCCAATGCGACCGGTCGGGCTGCGCGACCCCCGGACCGGCCAATCCGCGTACGCGGTCGTGCAGCTCAGGCAGGAGGACGCCAGATCGGGATCCTACAACTTGGTCGGTTTCCAGAACCACCTCAAGTACGGCGAGCAGCGTCGAGTGCTGCGCATGATTCCGGGGCTGGAGCGCGCCGAGTTCCTGCGCTACGGCCAGATCCACCGCAACACCTACATCAACGCGCCGGCCCTCCTCCGCAGGACGTTACAGTGGCGTCAGCGGCCCAACATCTTCTTCGCCGGACAGATCTCCGGTGTGGAGGGATACGTCGAGTCGATTGCCACGGGCCTGATGGCGGGCCGCAACGCAGCCCGTCTGGCCCTCGGCCTGGAGCCGCTGGCCTGGCCCGACGAGACTGCCCACGGCTCGCTGTGCCGCTACATTTGCGGAGCGAGCCCACGCGGCTACCAGCCGGCTAACATCACCTTCGACCTGCTTCCGCGGCCGTCCCCGGAGCTCCTGCGCCGATTCCGCCGGAGAAAGCGGGAGCGCCGCATGCGCCAGTGCCAGCTCGGCCTGGCGGCACTGGAGAGGTTCCTTAATGCCCACCCGAGAGCCGCCTGAGAGGGCCGTGCCCGCGGCGGCGGGCCGCTTCCTCAAGAGCCTGCGGGTCAGGAATGCATCTGCGAACACGATCGAAAGCTACGGGAAGGACATCAGGGCATTCGCGGACCATCTGGCGGCGTGCCGGCCCGACCAGCGGGAAGTGGGTGAGGTCACACCTGGCGACGTCCGCCAGTTCATGGCCGCCGAACACGCTCGTGGCTTGGCCAATTCCACGCTAGCCCGCAGGCTGGCCGCGCTACGGGCGCTCTTCGACTACCTGATGCAGGACGAGGGACTTCCGAGCAACCCGGCGCGTCAAGTCGCCGCACCGAAGCTGTCCAGCAAGCTCCCCGCCGTCCTGCCGGCGGAGGATGCGAACCGGCTCGTCGACAGCGTCCGTGGGGACGGCAAGACCGGCAAGGCGGAAGACAGGATCAAGCGGGACAGGCTCATCTTCGAGCTGCTCTATGGGGCCGGCCTGCGCGTCAGCGAACTGGCGGGCCTCAACCTGGAGGACATTGACCAGGCCGAGCGCTGGATCCGCGTGCGCGGCAAGGGCCGCAAGGTGCGCCAGGTACCCTATGGCCGGAAGGCGGGCGAGGCATTGGATCGCTATCTTCGCGTGCGCGCCAAGCTGAGACCTCCGGAGAGCGAGAACGCCCTGCTGCTGCACCGCTGGGGCGGCCGGCTGCGCCGTCTCTCGACGCGCAGCATAGCGCTGGTCGTCAAGCGGTACTCCAAAGCGTTCAACGGCGATCCCAGCCTGCACCCGCACTCGCTGCGACACGCATTCGCGACCCACCTGCTCTCGGAAGGGGCCGACCTAAGGGCGATCCAGGAACTGCTGGGTCACGCGAGCCTGTCTACGACCCAGCGTTACACGCAACTCTCCGTGCAGGACTTGGCGAGGGTCTACGATTCCGCCCACCCGAAGGCCTAGTGACGCCGGTACCAAGCCGCCCGCGCTACATTGGAAACCGTCCGCGTTCCGATCGCGGCGAACGCGCAGCATGCCCAGACGTACGCTTCTACTGAACCCGCCCTCGTACGACAATTTCGACGGCGGGGCCAGTTCCCGCTGGCCGGCGACGAGGGAGATCGAGTCGTACTGGTACCCGGTCTGGCTATGCTACCCGGCCGGAATGCTGCCGGACAGCCAGGTCGTGGACGCCCCGCCGCACAAGATCACGCCCAGGCAGGTGGTGGCAATGGCGGCCGATTTCGAGCTACTCGTGCTGTTCACCTCGACGCCGGGCTTCGCTAACGATTGCGCGCTCGCCGAGGCGATCAAGGCCACGCACCCCGGCATTTCCATCTGCTTCGTCGGCCCTCACGTCGGGGCCCGCCCGCGGGCCAGCCTCGAGGCCTGCCCGGCGATCGACTTCGTGGTGCACAAGGAGTTCGACTTCCAGGTGGTCGACTTCGCCAACGGCAAACCCGCACACGAGCTTCCCGGCGTCAGCTTCCGCGGCCCGGATGGTGTCGTCGTGCACAATCCAGACGGCCCGCCCATCAAGGACTTGGACTCGCTGCCCTGGGTCACACCGGTGTACAAGCGCTGCCTGGATGTCTCCCGCTACAACGTGCCATTCCTGCGGCACCCCTACGTCGCCTTCTACACCGAGCGCGGCTGTCCGGCCCTGTGCACCTTCTGCCTATGGCCGCAGACCATCTCCGGCCACCGCTGGCGCACGCGCTCAGCCGACGACGTGGCGGCCGAGGTTCGCTGGACGATCGACAACTTCCCGGGGTTGCAGGAGATCTTCTTCGACGACGACACGTTCAACATCCGCAAGGACCGGGTACTCGAGCTCTGCGAAAAGCTCAAGCCGCTAGATTGCACTTGGTCGTGCACCTCCCGCGTTCACGCCGACTATGAAACGCTCCGGGCCATGAGGGCCGCGGGCTGCCGGCTGCTGATCGTCGGCTACGAGTCGGGGGATTCGCAGATCCTCAAGAACATCAAGAAGGGCGCCACCGTCGAGCGCGCCCTGCAATTCACCAAGGACGCGCACCGCGCCGGCCTGACGATCCACGGAGACTTCATCGTCGGCCTGCCGGGAGAGACGCGGGAGTCGATCCGCAGGTCGCTGGAATTCGCCAAGCGGCTTGACACCGAGACAATCCAGGTCTCTGTCGCACACCCTTACCCAGGCACGACGTTCCACGACGAGGCCCTTGCCCAAGGCTGGCTGACAGACGATCCCATGACGGACCACGCCGGCCACCAGCTGCCGAACATCCGCTACCCAGACTTGGGCCAAAAGGAGATCCTAGAGTGGGTCGAGCGGTTCTACGACGAGTATTACTTCCGCCCTAGAGTCGCTTGGCGCATCGCCCGCAAAGCCATCTTCGACAGGAAAGAGCGCCGCCGGCTCACAAAGGAGGCCCGCGAATACTTGGCGCTCCGCGCGAAGCGGCGCGCCTTCGCTCGGGCTCCGAACTCGTAGCCCGAGCGGGGCTAGAGGCTAAGACTCACTGGATTTGCAAGGTTATCCACAGGAATTGTGGAATGTTGGTGGAAAACTTGGGGTGGATCTGGCCGATCCGCACCGAGCTAGGAGCCGTTCCGGAACAGCCGCGCCGCGAAGTGGTAGATGAGGACGGTGGCCCCCGCTAGGGCGGCCAGCGACACCGGGAGGCTGTCAAGAACGGGCACGGGCAGTTGGATGCCGGCAAGCATAGTCCTAGGAATGGCGATGAGGATGCCGGCAACGGCCTCGCCCGCAATCAGGCCGGACGCGATCAAGAGACCGCCCTGACCGCCTCCTGCGCTGCGTCGCCGGAGTGCTTCGGCCACGAGACCGCCGAGGAACACGGGGACCATCAGGGCCAGCGGGAGGTAGATCCCGACGGCAACCGGCATCACGTGAGCCCGGAAGCGGCTGCCGCTGCGCTCCAAGAACCCGTCCAACACGACGATTCCCAACGCCACAAGCGCCCCTAGGCCGACCATGCCCCAAGGGATCTGCCCGCTTGAGAACAGGCCTTCGACTATCGATGCGAACAGCGTCGCCTGCGGGGCGAGGAGAGCATCTGGGCCGTCCGTGCCGATGCCATAGGCGCGGTGGAGCAGGGCGAGCACTGGCGCGATCGAGAAGACGGGCGCGAGGATGCCCGCAAACTGGCCCAACTGCTGCAGACGCGGCGTGGCGCCAACCAAATGGCCCGTCTTGAGGTCTTGGGACGTGTCGCCGGCGGTCGCCGCCGCGCAGCAGACGATGCTGGCGACGCCCAGCGCGCCAAGCATTCCCGACGCGCCCGACATGCCGAGGATCAGCAGGATGCCGGACGAGAACATCAGCGCGCAGATGGTCATTCCCGAGATGGGGTTGTTGGACGACCCGACCAGCCCGCAGATGTAGCTCGACACCGCCACGAAGAAAAAGGATGCCGCCAGCATCGCCACCCCTGCGGCAAGCGCCACCCAAGGCGACCCGGTCACGGCGTTGTAGAGCACGAAAGTGCCGGCGGCAGCGGCAAGGAAGACCGGACCGACGACTGAGTTCGGGAGATCCCGGTCTGTGCGCTTGGCCGCCTGCTGGGCGCGCTCCAAGCCGCGGCCAAGCCTGCGCATGGCCGTCACGATGCCGTGGCGGATGTTCCACATCGACGCGAGTCCGCCGACGATCATTGCCCCGACGCCCATGTAGCGCACCTGCCCGCTCCAAACGCCCCACGCGGCGTCGACCGGCTCGGCTTCCGGCATCGGGTTCTGCCACAGGTAGGCAGGGATAGCGACGAGCCAAGCGATGACGCCGCCACCAAGGCAGGCAGCACTGATCTCGAGGCCGACGATCACGCCGACGCCAACCAGGGCCAGCGAAACATCCGTGCCCGCGTAGACAACGGTGCGTCCCACGCCCCACGCGTATTCGGCCGTTCCTCGCAAGACCCCGACCAAACCTACAAGTGCCTTAAACGCCAAACCGGCCCCAAGCGACGCTACGACGGCGCGCATCGGGCCTCCGCCGACTTGGCCCGCCTGCAGGACCTTTGCGCACGCAACGCCCTCCGGGTATACGAGGCCCTCCTGGTCTACGATCAGGGAGCGTCGCAGCGGGATCATGAACAGCACGCCGAGAAGACCCCCTAGCAGGCCGATCAGCGAGACCTCCCAGAACGGGAAGCCGTCCCATACGCCAGCGATGACCATCGCCGGAACTGTGAAGATGATGCCGGCGGCCACAGACTCCCCTGCCGAAGCGACCGTCTGGACGATGTTGTTCTCGTGGACCGTTCCGCGCCGCAGGAGACCCCGCAGGATCCCCATAGAGACAATGGCAGCGGGTATGCTGCCCGAGACCGTCATGCCGGCGTAGAGGCCGAGATAAGTGTTGGCCGCCGTCAGAATCGTCCCGATGAGCAGTCCAATCAGAATGGCCCGGACTGTGAACTCGACCGGCGGGCGGGACTGCTCCATTCTCGGGGGCGGACGGCCTCGCCAACATAGCACAAACCTTTTCAACCTCTTCATGCCTCGAGTGCTGGTCGCAGGCGCTCGTCGGCCGGCGGAGTACAATCTTGTGCGTCGGCTCCAGGCTTTCGCAAGCTCACGCAGGACCGGCCTTAAGCCACGCTTGGCAGCCATTGCGGACAAGGCCGGGAGGACCTGCGAGTCCCGGAGGGCGAGATCATGACGCAAGGTTTCTCAATCGGGATCGATCCGGGCTGGGGGGACAAGCTCAACCCGCTGCTTGGGCCTAGGCTGGAAGAGATTCTCGGTCCCAGGCGGGACATCCGCTGGGAAGTCATGCCGCAGCCGCGCAGGGGCGTCGCCGAACCGGGCGTCATCGACCGGCACGACGCGATCATGGCGCTTGGCATGCGATTCGACGCGTCGAGTTTCAAGGGCGTCCGGCGACTCGCGTGCATCTCGCGGTGGGGTGTCGGGTTCGACGCCATTGACGTTCCCGCCGCGACCGCTGCCGACGTGCTCGTCGCCCTTACCCCGGAGGCGATCACCCGCTCGGTCGCCGAGGCCCAGATCGCCCTCATCTTTGCGCTGGCGAAGCGGATCCCGGACTTGGACAGAAGGACTCGGGCGGGGCGGTGGCGCACAGGGATGCCCCTTCTGGGAATCGACGTCAAGGGTCAGGCGCTCTCCTCCGTGGGGCTCGGGCGCATCGGCTCCGAAATGTTTCGCATCGCCAAGGGCATCGGGTTCGGTCGGCTGCTGGCGCACGACCCCTACTGCCCGCCGTCGCGCGCGGCGGGCTTGGGGGTCGAGCTGGTAGACCTCGACACGGCCATGGCCAAGGGAGACTTCGTTACCGTCAACGCTTTCTTGGGGGATGGCACGCGCCACCTGATTGGCGCTCCGCAGTTCGCCCGCATGAAGCCGACGGCATACTTCGTCAACACGGCTAGGGGCCCGATCGTCGACGAGGCCGCCTTGATCGGCGCCCTGCGGGACGGTCGCATCGCGGGAGCCGGGATCGACGTATTCGAGATCGAGCCGCCGTCGCCAGACAATCCGCTGCTGGCGATGGAGAACGTCATCGTTTCGCCCCACGGCATGGCCTGGACGATACAGGGTATGGACGGCAACAGCAAGGACTGCTGCCTGAACATACTGCAGGTGGCGACGGGTGAGGTCCCGGCATGCCTCGCCGACGACACGGCGGCGCTGCGGCCGGGTGTGCAGGCCAAGCTCGCCCGCTGGAGGCAACCGTGAAGCCAAGCCGTATTCGCCAACCGATATCGGGCGGGCCGGTCCCGGTCGGCCATATGCTGATGGAATTCGACATTCCCGGTGTCGCCAAGATCTGCGAGGCAGCGGGCCTTGACTTCGTGCTGATCGACATGGAGCACGGTCCGATCGAACTTCCGCAGGTGGCCAGGATGATCGCCGCATTCAAGGCGACGGAGATCAGCCCGGTTGTCCGGATTCCGGCCTCTGAGTACCACTTCGTCTCCCGTGTGATGGATGCCGGAGCGCACGGGATCATGGCTCCAAACGTCCGCTCCGCTGAACAGGCCCGCCTGCTGAATGAGGCCATGCGGTACGCGCCGGAGGGCAATCGGGGACTCGGGCTCGGCTGCGCCCACAACGACTACATCAAGCCGGACTCCGTCCGATACATGGCCGAGGCCAATCGGCGGAACGTGCTGATCTGCCAGATCGAGAGCGTCACGGCGCTCGAGTGCCTCGACGAGATAGCGGACGTTGAGGGCGTTGACTGCCTGTGGGTCGGGCACATGGACCTGACGCAATCGATGGGCATCGTTGGACAACTGCACCATCCGGACTTCCTCGCCGCGCTGCGCCGGGTAGCAGCCGCGGCACGTGCGAGGGGGCAGTTCGCAGGAATCCAGCCTGGTAGCCCGGATCAGGCCCGGGAATGGATGGAGACGGGCTACAACCTGATCTCCTACAGTGCGGACATTGGCGTATATGCGGCGGCTCTGGCCGCTGGGGCCGAGAGTGTCAGGAAGGCTTGTGGTTCTGCCCGCTAGCCGAACGCCAATGCCAAGCCCGCCCCACGCGCGAGAGGCCTGCCGGGACGAACGATCACCGGCGTACAGGACCTGACTCGGGGCAGCTCATCTTCCCATCCACCTGCGGTCGCCGGATTGCCGCCGTGTGGCATCATGGGCGGAGCCCATGCGCGACCTAGCGCGCCTGTTGGGGTTCGTACGCCCATATTCCCTGCGCATCGCGGCGGCAGTCGCCCTCATGGCCGTTGTCGGGGCCTGCTACGGTCTCTTCGCCCTGCTGCTGGAACCGTTGCTGGACCGGTTCCTGAACCCATCCCCGGTCAGCGGCCCGATCGATCTCATCGAGATCCCGTTCACTGACCGCAGCCTGAGCCTGGACGACCTGCTGCCCGTCTCAGGGGCGACAGGCTTCGGGGCCTTCTGCGCAGTCTTTGCGCTGATCTCCGTGGGCAAAGGACTGTGCGACTACGCCGCTAGCTATCTGGTCAACTTCGCTGGCTATGCCGCCGTGCGCGACTTGCGCAACGCGATGTATGAGTCGGTGCTCCACCAGTCGCCCGCCTTCTTCCAAGACCGGCACACCGGTGAGCTGATCTCCTCCCTCGTCAGCGACATCGAGAAGATCCAGTCGGCATGCTCGCACTTCCTCGCCGACCTCATGCGCCAACTGTTCACGACCGCCGCTCTGCTGCTTGTTCTGCTGCAGCACGACGCGCTGCTCACTGCCGGCTGCTCACTACTCGTGCCGATCGTCCTTCTGCCCGCATCCCGCATCGGCAGACGGCTCCGGAGGACGTCCACCACCGTCCAGGACTACCTAGCCCAGTTGGTCAAGCTCATGCAGGAGACGATTGCCGGGAATCGCCTGGTGAAGGCCTTCCAAGCGGAGCGCATCGAAGTGTCACGGTTCCGTCGACGGGCGAACCGGCTCCTGCGCGAAAGCATGAGCATGGTCAAGCAGCAGGCGGTCGTGTCCCCCCTGATTGAGGTGCTCGGGGCAGCGATGATCCTCGGTCTGCTCGTCTACGTCCGCATGCGCATCTTGGCGGGTGAGATGACCGCCGGGGAAGTAGTCAGCTTCATCGTCGCCTTGGTCATGCTGCTGCAGCCCGTAAAGCGCCTGATCGGAATCCACAACATCTTCCAGCAAGCCCTCGGCGCGATCCAGCGGGCGTTTGCCTACATGGACCACCCAGTCGAAGTGGCGGACACCCCAAGAGCCGAGAAGCTCGCGGAGATCCGGCACTCGATCGAGCTCGACAATGTCCGCTTCACCTATCCCGGCGCCCGCGACGCGGCGCTGGACTCGGTCACCCTTCGCGTCAGGGCTCGGGAAGTCGTCGCGCTCGTCGGGCCCAGCGGGGCAGGGAAGACTACCCTCATGAGCCTGTTGCCGCGGTTCTTCGACCCCACGGATGGCGCCATACGAATCGACGGGCGCGACCTGCGCTCCGTCACCATCGAATCCCTGCGGCGCCAGATCGCAATCGTCACGCAGGACACCGTCCTGTTCGACGACACGGTCTATGGCAACATCGCTTACGGCCAGCCGGGAGCCAGCCGCAACAATGTGCGGGCTGCGGCGACGGCGGCCTACGCGATCGACTTCATCGGCAAGCTTCCGCAAGGGTTCCAGACGCCCCTGGGAGAAGGAGGACTGCGACTGAGTGGGGGACAGAGACAGCGAATCGCCATCGCCAGAGCTCTGCTCAAGGACGCTCCGATCCTGCTCCTCGACGAAGCCACATCCCACTTGGACAGCGACGCCGAGATGTTAGTGCAGCGCGCCCTCACGAACCTGATCCGAGGGCGGACTGTGATCGTGAGTGCCCATCGTCTCTCGACCGTGCGGTCGGCCGACCGCATCGTCGTGCTAGAGGGAGGCCGGATCGTCGACAGGGGATCTCACACTTCTCTTCTCGAGACGTGCAAGCTGTACCGGCACTTGGTGGAGCTGCAGTCGATCGCCGCCTGATGCTCGTGCGGCCGGCCGACGCAAGCCTGCGATAGAATCTCGGGCACGCGCGCCGCTTCGGATCGCGAGTGCACGCCCCGTGCCTGTAGCGTTAGTCATCTCGGCCCCGTCAGGTGCCGGCAAGACAACGCTGGTCAAACGGCTGCTGGCCTTGGAGCCTTCCGTTGACTTCGCAGTCTCGGTCACGACTCGGCCACGAAGGCGGATGGAAGCCGACGGCCGGGACTATCGTTTCGTGACCGAGGACGAGTTCACGGGCATGATCGAGAGGGATGAACTTCTGGAGTGGGCGGGCGTGTTTGGTAACCGCTACGGAACGCCAAAGTCGGCACTGGACAGCGCACGTCGGCGCGGACGCGACATTCTGCTGGACATTGACGTGCAAGGTGCGTCATCATTGATAGGTAGGGTCCCTGAAGCGGTGACGGTCTTTGTGCTGCCGCCGTCACGGCAGGTGCATGAGAGTCGGCTGAGGAGCCGCTCGACAGAGGACGAGGGATCATTGCGGACTCGGCTGGGCGAGGCCGCGGCCGAGATCGGGTGGTGCATGCAGTTCGACCACGTCGTGATCAACGAAGACTTGGACGAGGCCGTGGCCGTGCTGCAATCGATCCTAGTGGCGGCACGGGCGAGACTTTCGCGCATGATGCCGCGCATCCTACCGATCCTGAAAGAGTTCGGCGTGAGTTCAAGGCCGGACGCGGAGGTACTCACATGACCGAAGAAGCGACTGAAGGTGTCGCGAGCGAAGACGAAGCCACGAAGGAGCCCGATCAGAAGTGGGTCATCCCAGACGACGAGGAGCGCAGCGTATACCGCTTCGTTCTGGCCGCGGCCCGTCGGGCCCGGCAGCTCCAGAGTGGGCAGCGCCCCGCCATCAAGACCGCGCTTCGAAAGCCGACCAAGATCTCGATGGAGGAGATCCGCTGCGGCGCCGTGCGCGTGGAAATCATCCCTGAGGGTCAGCCAATGCCGCCCGAAGATCTCTTCGGCGCCGCAGGCCGGTACGACATTGACGCCATGCTGGCCGCCGAGAGCGCGGTCGGAGAGGGCGCCTGGAGCCCCTCCGCCGATCGCCCGGCGTCGTCCCGGAGCCGTCATCCTTGGCTGCCCAAGGGCTGACCAAGAGTGAGCACTAGCTCCGGCGTCTTGCCGGGCCACATCCTCCCGCTCTCTGGTCTCTTCCTCCGCGGCCCTCTGGGGAGCTGTGCTGCAGCGGTCGGGATTCTGCTCTGCAGCACGCTGGCTGGAGGGGAGGGCGTGCTAGCCCAAGAGTTGGCCTTCGAGGACTGGAAGCCCCGATCCACATTGGTCGCCCCGCAACGATTGGTGGCGCGGGCAAAGTTCCCGGTAATCGATGTGCACAGCCACCATCGGCCTACCACGTCGCCGCAGCGCATCGACGAGATCGTCTCGGAAATGGACGACCTCAACCTAGCCGTGCTGGTGAACCTGAGCGGTGGATCAGGATCTCGCCTGCAGCAGGCCGTCAAGGCCTTCAAGGGGCGCCATCCCAGTCGCTTCGCGTTGTTTGCCAATCCGGACTTTGGGGGGATCGGATCTCCCGGCTGGGGGCAGAGAGCGGCACGCCAGCTGGAAGAGGACGTGGCCTCAGGGGCGCAGGGCCTGAAGATCTTCAAGAACTTCGGAATGTCGGTGACCGACCAGAGCGGCGGCCGTGTTCCCGTGGACTCGGAGGAGATGGACCCGATCTTCCAGACCTGTGCCCGCTTGGGTATTCCGGTCCTGATCCACGTGGCCGATCCGGCCGAGTTCTGGGCAGATCACGACGCGCACAACGAGCGCTGGCTCGAGCTCAAGCTCAGGCCGCGGCGCAAGCGGACTGCCCCACCGAGCTTTGGGCGACTGATCGAGGAGCGGGACCGCATGCTGGCCCGGCACCCGGGAACGAACTTCATCCTCGCCCACATGGGCTGGCAGGGCAACAACCTCGGGGCGCTGTCCGCGCTGCTGGACCGCCTCAGCAACGTCTACGTGGACATCGCTGCCGTCCTTTATGAACTGGGCCGGGTTCCCTACAGCGGCAGGGCCTTCCTCGAGAAGTACCAGGACAGAGTGCTATTCGGCAAGGACTCCTATGTCCCGAGCGAATTCCCGTACTACTGGCGCGTGTTGGAGACCCGCGACGAGTACTTCGAGTATTACCGCAGGTACCATGCCCACTGGAACCTCTACGGACTCGGCCTACCCGACGCCACTCTGGCCCACATCTATTGGAGGAACGCCGCGCGTCTGATTCCGGGGATTGACCCCGCAGCGTTCGAGTAGCGCGCTCATCGGCCCGCCAACGCTTCCCGGGCCAGCGCTTCTACCAAGTCCGCGACCGCCGCCGCGTCGCGCAGGTCGGCCACTTCCACCGGGGCGTGAGCATAACGCAGCGGGAACCCGATCGGGACGCTCGCCGAATCCAGCGACCGGAACACCGAGCTGTCGTTTCCGCCCGCGGTGACACCTACCTGCACCGGAATCGAATTGCGGCGGGCGATGCGAAGGACCCGATCGACTTCGTCGCGCGTAGCGAGGCCGCTCTCATCCACGGCCCGCACGACCGCTCCAGACCCCAAGCGGGCGAATGCCATGTGCCGCGGCTCAAGTGGGCTGTCTGAAGTGACGAAGGTGTCTATGGCGTAGACGTGGACCGGCATGTGCTCTTCGGCGTAGTGGCGAGCTCCTTGCAGCCCGGTCTCCTCCTTGGCGCTGAATACGAAGTCGACAGACCCACGAGCCCGGAGTGCGGCGCCCCGCAAACGGGCAATCGCCTCCAGCAGCAGTGCGCAACCGATCCGGTCGTCTAGCGAACGGCCGCTGACTCGACTGCCCAGCAAGCGCCGGTAGCGCCTGAAGGCCGTCGCGGTGGCGCCCGGCACGACGCCCGCAGCTTCCACGTCGGCACGGGAGCTGGCCCCGATGTCAAGCGTCCGCTCGGCCGGCGTCACGGCATGAACAGCGCCTCTGTCGCCTAGGATCAGGCTCGGTTGCCCGGCGAACAGCCTCTGGATTCCTCCACCCACCGGCACGGCCGCCAGCAAGCCATTCGCCCGAATGGAGGTCACCCGAAACCCGATCTCGTCCATGTGCGCGATAAAGGCGGCTGCCGGTGCACGTCTGCCGCCGATGCGCACCACAAGGTTGCCTGCGCCATCCACTCCGGCGCGGCCCGTCGCGTACTCTGGGAGCCAGCTCCGGATGAGATCGCGTACTGGGCCCTCGTTTCCGCTGACCCCAATGACGGACAGCAGCCGCTCCAAGCGATCATCAAGTGTCTTGGGCGGCCGCCTCGCCGCCGCCGTGGGGGGTACGACAGCGCCAGTCTCGGGACGGCCCGAACCGGCCCGTGCACCAATGGCAACCGCCAACACCTCCCGCAACTTCGCGACGTCGGACGGCTGGACGGCCTCCGCGGCCGAACTTGCGTTGCGCGCTCCAGGAGAAAGGACGGCGCAGGCGCTTGCCGCGCTCCACGGTTCCCCAGCGCTGAACGGCCCCAGAGACAGCGAGTGGCTGGACCGCCAAACCACTTCCAAGCCGAACGAACTTGCAATCTTCGAGAGCCGCCTCGCGAGCGCCTCGGAATCCGCCCGCCCGGAGCACGGCGCGACGGACGCTGCCGTTTCTCGAGCCGGTGCGAGCAGCACTAGCGTGCGAGGCTGGAGCGAGTTCACGACGCGCGTGAGCCCAGCGTTGCCAGCTTCTTGCTGGGCAGCGATGGCAAGCGCCACACCGCTGCTCAGCTCGACTTGGGCCAATCGCTCTGCGAGGCCGAGCACAACGGTCGGGCCGACGCGAGAGGAAATCCAAGGGCTGGACAGCCACCCACCGGCCAAGGGTGCCACTCGCTTCTCGAGGGTGACCCGGTCCAGAACTCCCAGACCTGCAAGCTTCGCCTCCGCCGAGCTTGCCGCTCCTACATCGACGAAGAGACCTTGGCCGCCCAAATGGCCGCTGGAGCGAAAGTGCACCGACGGAGCAGCGATCACCCCTGCCAGGATCCCGTCAGAATGCGTGGAGACCCGCACATGCTGGCCTGCAAAGTGCCTTGCCATCGCTTCGGCACTGCGTCCCGACCCGAGCGGGTGCACGCGAAGGTAGCCCTCGGCGTCAATTCCCGAGACAACCAAGCCTGGCTCGTCACCCGCAGTCACGATGAGCGTGGTCGGTGCACCCGGCCCGAACTCGAGCACTAGGGACCCGTCCCGACCAAACCTCTGCCTTCCCCCGACACGGTCGGCAATCATGCTGACTAGGCGGCCCTCGTCGCCGGCTGCGGCGTCCACGGCGGCAAGAAGCGCCAAATCGTCGGTGCTCGATGCGGCGGGAAAGACGCTGGCCAAGCAAAGCAGCCCCGAGAACACGGCTCGGGATGCCCGCCGCAGGCACCCGTCCCGGACCGTGGGGCCTAGCCTGCCGAGGCGGAACATTCTGGTGAGGCCATTCAGCGGCGGGGCCCCTCAGCCGGAGACCGCGCCAAGAGCTTCCTCCAGTTCGGCTCGGGCATGGACATCCCCGGTGCGGAAGGAAGCTTGGATGCCCTTCTGGTACATGTCCTTCGCCTTTGCTGGGCGGCGTAGCCGCTCCAATGCCTTTCCTGCGTGAAAGTATGCGGCTTGGTAGTCCGCATCCAACCGCAGCACGTGCGCGAATTCTTCCATGGCACGGCCATCCTCGCCTCGCTTGGCGTACTCCTGCGCAAGGCCATAGCGGGCGAACACGTTGGACGGTTGTGCCTCAAGCAGCTGCCGGAGAGCGCCGATCCGATCCATAGGAGCAGGATACCAACGGACTGCATCCGGTCGCGGGTACACTGGAGCGCTTGGCGTGCCCCTGCTTCGAGCCCACAGTGCCCATGGATTGGCCCGCTTGGCGAGGGCGGTTTCGCCCCCCTCTCGGCCAGCCGTACTCCGGAACGTGCCGCGCGGAACCTCCGAATCCCATTCTTCCGGACGCCGAACTTCTTATGGATTGCTGCAACGTGGGTTATGCGAAGGGCCGCTGCGAGCGCGTCCCTGCAGCGGCCGACGACGCGGTGAGGTTCAGCCATGGACCTTCCGGGGAGGTGCGCTGGTCCTTTGAGAGAGACCACCTACCGGCGGACTACGGGACAACCGTCCCCGGTGAGGAGTCCGGGCAGGGGAGCGTCCTCGACAGCCAGATCGAGGCATTCGCAGCGGCCATAGCACAGACGCTGAGCGCGCAGGTTGCGACTGGCAGCCCCAAGCGCTAAACTCGGCTTCAGATGCAGACTGAGAGTCACACACACGACAGCCCACCGCACGAAACGCAATCCGGAGTCGGCCGGACCGAGATCGACCGAAGAGAGTTCGCCAAGGGTGCGACAGGTCTAGGCGTCGCGGCAGCCACATTGGCGCACGGCCCGTTCGTTCGGACCAGCAAAGCTGCGGACCGGGTCGTCCGCTACGCCATGATCGGCCCGGGCAGCCGCGGGCGGCGCCTGCTCGAGCGCCATCTGGTCCACATGCAGCACGGGGAGTGCGTCGCCCTGTGTGACATTTACGAGAAGAACCTCAGGCGGGCCCTAGAGGTGTTCGACAACGCTCCTAAGGGATACACCGACTACAACGACCTGCTGCAGGACAACTCGATCGAGGCCGTCCTGATTACCGTTCCGCTGTACCTTCACTTCCCTGTCATGAAGGCGGCGCTCGAGGCCGGCAAGCACGTCTTCTGTGAGAAGTCGCTAGTGTTCACGCCGGAGGAGGTGCACGCCCTGCGCGCCCTGCACGAGGAGCGGCCGGACCAGATCATACAAGTTGGCCTCCAGCGACGCTACAGCAAGCTCTACCAGCGTGCCAAGCAGCTCATCGACAGCGGTGCGATCGGGAACGTCACCCACATTCAGGCACAGTGGCACCGCAACACCAACTGGCGGCGCAAGGCCTCGCAAGAGTTCGAGGACCAGTTCAACTGGCGGCTGTACCGAAAGTACTCGGGTGGCCTTTGCGCGGAGCTGATGTCGCACCAAGTGGATGTCGCCGACTGGATCCTGGACCAGCACCCGAGATCGGTCATGGGGGTCGGTGGGCTCGACTATTGGAGGGACGGCCGCGACATCTACGACAACATCAATCTGGTGTTCGAGTACGCCGGCGGACAGAAGCTTCAGTACAGCTCGATCATGACCAACCGTCACATTGCCGGAAGGCGCGTTCCCGGCGACGGCTGCCGCGAGACCATTCTCGGCACGGACGGGGCCATTGAGCTGACCCTCATCCCTTACGGCGACGGCATGCTGTACCGGGACGTGATGAAGGTGAAAATGGAGGATCAGGCCCAGCAGGAGAACGACGGGGAGAACTGGGTCGCCGGAGCAACCGTCGGCATGGACACGGCCGAACAGGGAGACGGTTTCCCGATCGATCCCGAGGCCGTGGATCCGAACGCGGTGGGCTTCGTCGAGAAGGAGCTTTTCTTTGCCCGGACCTGGGCCTACAACAAGGGCATCCTCAGGCCGACAGAGGACGTGGACCCCGAGTACGCCGAACTGTCCAGCTTCCTCACTGACGTGGCGACCGGAGGGCGCCCCCGGGCGGACATCGAAGTGGGCCTTCAGGACTCAGTCGCCGTGATGCTGGCCAATTTGGCGATGGACCAGCAGCGCAAGGTCGACTTCATCGAGATCGAGCAGATGGGCGGCGGCGGTGTCCAGATGAGTTCCGCGCCAGAGGCTGGCAGCGGGGCATAGGCCCGTACGAAGCAAAGGGCGGCGGGGGAGGGCCGCTAGGCGCGGTCCGACGCGACCTAAGCGCCGCCCGACCCTGTCTTGGCGCGGCCGCGTGGCGCCGGAGGTGGCGCCATGACCGTCAGAACTACGAGGTTCTCGGGGCCCGGGTTCTCCAGCGCGTGCGGCTCGCCTTCGCGCGCCAATACCAGGTCGCCCGGCCCGACTCGGTCGCGGCGGTCGCCCACAGTCACGTCTCCG